>CAZSOA010000033.1:0-26682 GCA_964608305.1 uncultured Desulfofustis sp.
CGGCTCATCGTCGACGATCAGGATCGACGCCCCGGGAGCCGATGCCGGGATGCCCGGCTGTCGAGTCGAAACGTCGTGCAGGTCTTCCTGGTACAGCGGCAGAAAAACGGTAAAACTCGACCCTTCACCGCGAATCGAGTGCACCTCGATGGCACCGTTGTATTCACTGACGATGCCATGAACAACCGCCAGGCCGAGCCCGGTGCCCTCGCCCGGCTCTTTCGTCGTAAAATACGGGTCAAAGATCCGTTGCATCGTTTCCGCATCCATCCCGCAACCCGTGTCGCCAACCAGCAAACGAACGTATGGGCGGCCGACCTTGAGCTGCGTATGGCGCGCGAAATCTTCAGCGGCGGCGACCCTTGATGTCAGTTCCAGCGAGAGCACACCGCCCTCATCACGCATTGCCTGGGCGGCATTGGTACACAGGTTCATCAGAACCTGGTGGACCCGGGCCGGATCGGCGAGGACCAGGCCGACATCCCGGGAAATACGACTCCTGATTTCAATGGTCGACGGCAGTGTGGAACGCAGCATTTTTACCGTTTCCTTAACCAGCAGGGTGATATCGAGCGGCCGCCTTTCCTGCTCGGACTGTCTACTGAAGGTGAGAATCTGCTCGACGAGTTCCCGGGCCCGCTGACCGGCCCGGAACACTTCTTCGAGATCCTCCGTCATATCCGGGTCGTTGTTGTCCCGCCCCAGACATAACTCGGTAAATCCCAGGATCGTTGTCAATATGTTGTTAAAATCGTGGGCAATACCGCCGGCGAGCGTCCCGAGTGACTCGAGTTTCTGCGCCTGGCGCAATTGCTGTTCGAGCGAAATCCGTGCGGTGATGTCCTCGGCTACCAAAACGACGCCGGCGGGCGCATCACCATCCTGGAGCACCGGCCGAGCGGTTACCGCAAAGGTGGCACGCTGCTCGGTGCTCAATTGCCTGAATTGCTCCGAACCGCTCTGCAGCGCCGCTGACACCGGACATTCACAGGCCGCATCGTGATCGCTGCAGAATACGGTTTTGCATGGCTTGCCGAGCAACTCGGCAAGCGCGAGTCCGGCCTGCCGGCAGGCCTTTTCATTGGCCCAGACGATCTTTGCTTCCGAGTCGAACAGGACCACCGCCTGATGGATGGTGTTCAGAATCGTTTGCAGGCGAACCTGCGCCTGTCTTATTTCCTGCTGTTGCTTCCGATCTCGGGTGATGTCGTTGGCGATACCGACCAGATAGCGGACGACACCATCGATGGAAATCGCCGCCTTATTCGTGCGAAACCAATGCGTCGTGCCTTGTATGTCGGTGAACGGCTCCTCGTTTACGACCAACGATCCGGCTTCACTGATAACCCGTCGATCGTCCTCCTGAAACTTCCCCGCTTCCGTGAGCGGCCTCCCCAAGCGGGTAAACAATTCGATATCGGTACGACCGATCATCTCTGCCGCTGCCATGCCATAAAAGCTGGAAAGCGCCTGATTCGCCATGACATAACGCCCCGCGGCGTCCTTGACAAACACCAGGTTTGGTGACGTATCAAGAATCGTCTGCAGCAGGGTCGTCCGGTCCTCGATCTCTTTGCGGGCGATCTGAATCTCAGTGATCTCCTCATGGGAAACAACGGCACAGGGCGCCCCACCGTATGCCAGCGGCGTCACCCGGACGCGAAACCAGCGCTCGCGCTCGGGGCTGTGACAGGGATAGGTCATGATGAAAACGTTTTGCGCACCATCAAGGACGGCCGAGGCCTGCTCAACAAACTGCCGTGCTTCGGGGCAGGTGGGATCGGTGGCGCTCTTTCTGCAGACGGAAAAATAGTTGGCCCCCTCCGATACCAAACGGGGATCTCCTCCATTCTTGCCGGCAAACTCGCGCCATGACCGGTTGACAAAAAGGATCTCGCCCTGATGATCGATAATGGCGATGTTCGACCGCAGCGCGTCCAACGCCGATTGATAGAAACGAGCTGAATGCATCAGATACCCACGGGCAATACCGAGTAAAACGTTCTGAGAGAGCAACAGCGGACAACCAGGTGGCGATACCGCTCAAATGTGGCCGGCGACAAGCGGCGGATTAGTCTCCTGCCTTGTAGCTTATGCGGAAAACTCCCCGTAAGTCAAATTGCCAGAAGGATTATTTTTATTTTGAGTTTTGCACGGCAACACTGCTACTATCACTATACAACAGAACGACAAATGATCCGACCAACACTCACCCGCTGCGGCCATGACCGAAACCATCCTTTTTGTCGACGACGAGGTAAACGTACTCGACTCGATGCGCCGCCAGTTACGCAACCGCTTCAGCATCGACACGGCGGCCAGCGGTGCAGAGGCCTTGGCAAAATTCAAATCGCACGGGCCGTTTGCCGTTATCGTCTCGGACATGCGGATGCCGAAGATGGACGGCATCAAGCTGCTCAGCCTGATCAAGGAGATGTACCCGGAAACGGTCCGGATGATGCTCACCGGCAACGCCGATCAGGAAACCGCCAGCGAAGCGGTCAACAAGGGGCAGATCTTCCGCTTCCTCACCAAGCCGTGCTCGATGCCGACCATGATCACCTCACTGGCCCTGGCGCTGCGTCAACATCGGTTGGTTACCGCGGAGCGGGAACTGCTCGACAAGACCTTGCGTGGCAGCATCAAGGTCCTTTCCGATCTGCTCGGCTACACCTCGCCGAACGCATTCAGCAGTAGTGTCCGAATTTGCCCGATCGTCGTCAAGCTTGGCCGGATGCTGGCAGTGGACAACCTGTGGCAGTTGGAGATCGCTACCCTGATGTCGCAGATCGGCAGCGTCACCCTGCCGCCGGACATCCTGACCAAACACTATGCCGGCGAGAAGCTGACGGATACGGAGCAAGCGCTGTTCGAGCAGCATCCGCACATCGGCGCCGAGTTACTGCAGCATATCCCCCGGATGGAGGGCGTGGCCTTGATTATCCGCAATCAATTGCGACCATGCTGTCAGTATGATCCGGGTGACACCGACCACAGCGACGAGTCGCTCTGTTCCCAGATCATACACACGGTTTTCGACTACGACCTGCTGGTATCCCGTGGTCTGAGCCACGAACTGGCCGTCCGGCATCTGGCCGACCGACCGGACGACTATGACCCAAGGATTTCCAGCAAGCTTGCCGCCTGTAAAATGAGCGGGATTTCGCGCCTTTCCAGCCTGCGCGTCCGGGAACTGCGGGTCGGCATGATCGTTGACGAAAATATCGAAGCAGCCAACGGCACGCTGCTTGCCCCGAAAGGTCAGGAAATTACCTGGCCGGTCCTGCAGGGGTTGATCAATTTTTCCCGCCAGGCCGGCGTGAAAGAACCGGTTCGGGTCTGTATCAAAGAACAGACCGACACCATGGAGTGGGAGAAACAATGAAAAAACGAATCCTGTTTGTCGATGACGAACCCAATATCCTCTCGGGCATCAGAAGGATGCTCCACCCGCTGCGCAACGAATATGAACTCAGGTTTGCAGAAAACGCGCAACGCGCCCGCGAGCTTATGGCCGAAGAAGAAGCCGACGTGATTGTCTCGGATATGCGCATGCCGGGCATGGATGGCGCCGAACTTCTGACGATCATTCAACAAGAGCATCCCCAGGCCATTCGCATCATGTTGACCGGACAGGCAGACGACAGGTCCGTTTTGAAGACCGTCACCGTGGCCCACCAGTTTCTCGCCAAACCATGCGAACCGGAACGACTCAAGGAGGTGCTGGGGAGAGCCGCCCTGCTGCACGATCAACTGACCAACGGCCGGATCAAGGAACTGGTCACCGGTATCGGCAGCCTGCCGAGCCTGCCGTCGGTCTACGCCCGGCTCCAGGAAACGCTGAAAGACCCGGAGGCAAGTGCCGACGATGTGGCGCCGATCATCGAACAGGATATCGGCATGACCGCCAAGCTGCTGCAGCTGGTCAACTCGTCGTTTTTCGGACTCTACCAGAAAGTGGAAAGCCCGGCCCGCGCGGTGAAGCTGCTGGGGCTCGATACGATCAAAGTCCTGGTGCTCGGAATCCAGATTTTTGCCGAATTGAAGCCGGGCCGATCCGACGCCTCTTTCGCCCATCTCTGGGAACACAGCATCACCGTTGCCCAGTGCGCCAAAAAAATTGCTCTCTCCGCCAGCGATGACCTCGACCTGATCAATAACGCCTATATCGGCGGCATGCTGCACGATGTCGGCCGCCTGTTGCTGCTGTCGCTGCTGGGCAAGGAATACGACGAGATTGTCGAGACCGCCCGGCAGAACAGGACTCGCCTCGAACATGAGGAAAACCTGCAGCTTCAGGCGACTCATGCCGATATCGGCGCCTATCTGATCGGCTTATGGGGGTTTAATGCCGAGATCATTCAGGCAGTGGCGTTTCACCACGATTTGCAGCGCCTTCCAGGCCGAACCTTTAGTGCCGCCCTGGCCATTCATGTCGCCAATGTGTTTTATTACGAGCAGTTTCCGGAAAATGCCGTGGGCAGTCCGCCGCCCCTGCAGATTACCTATCTCGAATCGCTCGGAATTGCTGCGTCGCTCGATTCCTGGCGGCAGAGCTGTCAATCGATCCTGGAAAGATCGAATGATGAATAAAACGATACTGAACGACGAGCCGGCACTGCGATCGTCGTCGGCATACCGTGATGGATTTCACCGACACTGACCGGTTACGAGCGAGAAGGTCCGTATGCACAGCACATCTGATCACACTCAACGCAGGTAATATGCTAGTCCGACCACAGAAGACCGGATGCGCCGATATAAAAGGTTTCCCCCTTAACGCCCTGATCGCTGTTCTGCTCTCCCTCCTTCCATTGCTTGTCGCCGCACCGGCCATGAGCGCCGCAGATAACCGGGAAGAATTGCCGCCTCCTCTCCTGTCTGCAGCAGAAATAGACTATCCGCCGTTTTCCATCGTCGACCGTGACGGCAACCCCGACGGCTTTTCCGTCGAATTGCTGCGCAATGTGCTGGCTTCCATGGGGCGCGAGGTGACCTTTCGTACCGGTCCCTGGCATGAGGTGCGGAACTGGCTGGAAAACGGCGAGGTGGAGGTGCTGCCGCTGGTCGGCCGAACACCGGAACGAGAAGCACTGTTTGACTTCACCTTCCCTTACATGTCGCTGCACGGCGCCATCGTCGTCCGCCAGGATACCACCGGTGTCGCCGAGTTGGACGATCTCCGCGGAAAACAGGTGGCGGTCATGGCCGGAGATAATGCCGAAGAATTCCTGCGCCGCGAACCGCGCGATTTTGCCATCGTCACCACGGCGACGTTCCAGGACGCGCTCCGGGAACTCTCCGCAGGCCATCATGATGCGGTGGTCACCCAACGCTTGGTAGCCCTGCGGTTGATTCAGGAGAACAATCTCACCGACCTGAAAATCATCAACAAACCGCTTGAGGGGTTTCGACAGGATTTTTGCTTCGCCGTTCGCGACGGCGATCGAACCACCCTCGCCTTGCTCAACGAGGGCCTGGCCCTGGTTATGGCCGACGGCACCTATCAGCGCCTGCACGCCGCCTGGTTCGCCCGCTATGAGTTGCCGCGACGAACCATTGTCATCGGCGGCGACCACAATTACCCCCCGTACGAATTTCTCGATACCAACGGACGACCAGCCGGTTACAACGTCGACCTTTCCCGAGCCATCGCCCAGGCGATCGACCTTGATATCACCATCAGGCTCGGCCCGTGGGCGGAGATCCGGTCAGCCATGGAGCGCGGGGAAGTCGACGTACTCCAAGGCATGTTCTATTCACCAAAGCGCGATCTTGCCGTTGATTTTTCACCTGCCCATGCCGTCAACCACGGTGTTGCCGTGGTCCGCCGAGGAACCAGGGAACCGCCGAACACCCCGCAGGAACTCGAGGGGTTGCGCCTGGCTGCCCAGGATGGCGACATCATGCACGAATACGCCGTCGAACAAGGCTTTGCCAAGCACCTGTCGTCCTTTGACAGCCAGGAAGAAGCATTGCAAGCGATCCTGAACGACACCGCCGATGTCGCTCTCGTCTCGCGGATGACCGCCCTCTATCTGCAAAAATCCCGGGGCTGGCGAGACCTGCACATCGCCCGCCAGTCACTGCTGGCCCCCGACTACTGCTATGCCGTCCCTCTCAACCATGGGGCATTGCTCGCCGAGCTGAGCGAAGGCCTGCATCTGGTGAAAAGTAGTGGCGACTACCAGCGCATCCGCGAAAAATGGCTCGGCGTTTACGAAGCTTCGACGCCGCTGCTCATCCTCAAATATATCCTGATGGCGGCCGCTCCGCTGACCCTTATCATCGGCGGTTTCGCCCTCTGGTCCTGGTCGCTGCGCCGGCAGGTCGCCGACCGGACCCGTGACCTGCTCCATGCTCAGGACAGTATCTCTCATCTCAATCATGTTCTGCGGGCAATCCGTGACATCAATCAACTGATCGTCCATGAACAGGACAGTCGACGGCTGATCGAACAGAGCTGCGTTACTCTCACCGCCAGCCGCGGGTATCGCTCGGCACTCCTGATTCTTGTCGATGACGGCGGCCGCCCTGCGTCATGGGCAGAGGCCGGCGACCGGCACTGCCTGGATGCCGTGAACGCCCTGCTGACGAGAGGAGAGCTGCCGCCATGCTGTTCGGCATTCACTCCTCCGGCCACCGTTGCCTGTGCCGTTGCGCCCGCTCGGTCGATCTGTGCGCAGTGCAGCCTGTCTCAACAATCCACCGATAACGCTTGCCAACTCGTCTGCGCCCACCTTCGCCATGATGATATCTTGCTCGGCTACCTGATCGTCGACCAGGACGCCGACAGAGAAATCGATGGTGAAGAACAACAATTGTTTGGCGAACTGGCGCAGGATCTCGCCTATGCCCTGCATACCATGCGTGGCAGACAAGAGCTTGTTGCAATCGAGCACAAGCGAGACTCATTGGAACAGCAGCTTATCCAGGCCCAGAAAATGGAATCAGTGGGCCGGCTGGCAGGCGGTGTGGCCCATGATTACAACAATATGCTCGGCGTCATCATCGGTAATGCCGAACTGGTACTCTCCAGGCTTGCGCCGGGATCCGACGAATATGAGGAGGTCGAGGAAATTCTCGCGGCGGCCCGGCGCTCGGCCGATATTACCCGACAGCTGCTGACCTTTGCCCGCCGGCAGACCATTGCTCCGCGTCTGGTTGAGCTCAACGAGACCATTGAGCAATCACTGAAGATGCTGCGCCGGCTGATCGGCGAAAACATCGAACTTCGGTGGCACCCGGGACATGGGCTGCACCATATCAAAATCGATCCGGTGCAGATCGACCAGATCCTCACCAATCTGTGCGTCAATGCCAGTGATGCCATCGCGACGACCGGCTTCATCGCCATTGAGACCGACCGGCGTAGTTTTGACGAAGCGTATTGTGCGCAGCACGACGGGTTTGTACCAGGGGACTTTGTCATGATCGCCGTTTCCGACAACGGTTCGGGCATGACATTGGAGCAACTGAATCTGATTTTCGAACCGTTTTACACCACCAAGGCACCCGGCGAGGGGACCGGTCTCGGCTTGGCCACCGTCTACGGAATTGTCAAACAGAACGACGGTTTTATCAATGTTTATAGTGAGCCGGGGGAAGGAACGTCCTTTAAGATCTACTTTCCTGTACAGGCCGTGGCGACAAAAACGCTCAGGAAGCAGTCGGCGGCCCCCCTTGCAAAAAGCATCACCGGTGAAACCGTGCTGGTGGTCGAGGACGATCCGTCCATTCTGAAACTGGCCGGCCGACTGCTCAGCGATCTCGGGTATCAGCCGGTGCTCGCCGCATCAGCAACGGCGGCACGGGAACTGGCGGCTTCCGATATGCCGCTGCATCTGCTTTTAACCGATGTGATCATGCCGGAAACAAACGGCGCCGATCTGTCCGCGGAAATCACCGCCCTTCGCCCCGGTCTCAAGACCGTCTTTATGTCCGGCTATGCCGCCGATATCATTGCCAACAAGGGGATTCTACGAGACGATGTCCACTACATCCAGAAACCGTTTTCTCAAGCGAAACTGGCTGCTGCGCTGAAAGATGCACTGTCCGGGTAACCGAGGTCGGAGGCCATGGCCGATGTCCGCGGCCCAACGCCTCAACCGGCGTTGGGATTCTGGACCTTGCCGAGAAACGTCCGAGTCCGCTCAAATTTCGGCTTGTCGAAGAACTCTTTGGGCGGCGCCGCCTCAAGGATGACGCCGTTATCGACGAAGATCACCCGGTCGGCGACCTCGCCGGCAAACCCCATCTCATGCGTAACCACGACCATGGTCATCCCTTCTTTGGCCAGGGTCTTCATGACTTCCAGAACCTCGCCGACCAGTTCCGGATCAAGCGCGCTGGTCGGCTCGTCCAAGAGCATGACCTTCGGCCGCAGGGCCAATGATCGGGCGATCGCCACCCGTTGCTTCTGCCCGCCGGACAGCTGATCCGGGTAGACGGTAGCCTTGTCCTGCAAACCGACCTTTTCCAGAAGTTCTTTGCCGAGCTTGTTGGCCTCGGCGGTCTTCATGCGCCGCACCTTGAGCGGGCCGAGAGTGACGTTCTGCAGCGCCGTCATGTGCGGGAACAGATTGAACTGCTGGAAGACCATTCCGGCCTCGGTGCGGATCATATTGATGTTGGTCGACTTGTCCATGACATTATAGCCGTCGACAATGATCTCGCCGCTGGTCAGCTTTTCCAGCCTGTTGATACAGCGCAGCAAGGTACTCTTTCCGGATCCCGACGCACCGACGATGACCACGACCTCACCCTGCTCGATACTGAGATCGATGCCCTTGAGCACCTCCAGATCACCGAAATATTTATGCAGGTTTCTAATTTCTATCATCGCCATAGCCGGAGTTCCCCCTCGAGTTAACGCTGCACACGAAAGACCTTTTCTTCAACGATGCCAAGAATTTTGGCAATGGTCATGGTCAGAACCAGATACATGATGGCAACGGTGAGCCAGACCTCAAAGGCCCGGAAATTGACCGAAATAATCTCCTGACCGGTCCTCGTCAATTCACCGACACCAATCACCACGAGCAGGGAGGTGTCCTTGAGGCTGATGATAAACTGGTTGCCAAGCGGTGGAATCATCCGCTTCAGAGCCTGGGGCCAGACGACATAACGCATCGCCTGAAACCGGGTCAGTCCGATGGAACGCGCCGCCTCCATCTGGCCGGGATTGATCGACTGGACCGCACCGCGGACGATCTCCGCGATATAGGCCCCCGAGTTCAGAGCGATGGTTATCACACCGGCGGTCAACGGGGCGATTCGCATGCCGATCGCCATGGGCAGGCCGAAATAGAGAAACATCACCTGGACCATCAGCGGGGTCCCCCGGATCGACTCGATATAGGCGCCGGCCAGCTTGCGGAGAAAAAAGTTTCGCGACAGCTTGAGTAACCCGGCGGCGGCGCCGAAGAGAAAACCGAAAAACAAACCGATCACGGTGATGAGAACGGTCAGCTTAACGCCGGTGAGCAGAATCGGGACCGAGTCCCACATGACGCCGGGGTCAAAATCGAAGGCCATGGGAGCTCCCAGAGGCAGAAAGGGGAGCGGGCCCGCAGGCGGGCCCGCTCGTTGTTTGCAGGGGGATTACTTCGGTTCGGTACCGAACCACTTCTTGTACAACTCAGCGTATTCGCCGCTTTCCATGAGCTTCAGGATCTCAATGGTCACCTGCTCCCGCAACTCACTGCCGGACGGGAAGGCAATACCGTAGCTCTGGCCCATATAGAGGGGGCCGACGACTTTTGCACGATCTTTGCCTGCCGTCTGGGCGTAATACATGACTGCCGGCGAATCGAACAGCACCGCATCGGCACCGCCGGTGGCCAGCTCCATATAGGCGCCGTCGATATTCGGGAAGAGACTGATATCCTTGGCCTTGGCGTTCTTTTTAACGAAGTCCTCACTGGTCGTGCCGAGTTTGGTGGCCACGACTTTTCCTTCCAGATCCTCGAGGCTCTTGATCTCATCATTATCGCTGCGCACGAGGATCATCAGGCCGGCGTCGTAATACGGATAGGCGAAATCCACCACCTTTTCACGCTCGCTCTTGATGGTCATGCCGGCAATCGCGGCATCGATATTGCCGGACTGCAGGGCCGGGATGAGGCCGTTGAAATCCATCGGCTGCAATTCGTACTCGATACCGAGGTTTTCGGCGATCAGCTTCCACATATCGATGTCGAAGCCGACGTACTGCCCGGAATCCGGATCCTTGAACTCAAACGGCATGAAATTGGTGTCATGCCCGACGATAATTTTCTTGGCCTGGGCCATTGCCGCCAGGGACAACGCCAGAGAAACGGTCACAATGATGGTCAGCAGTTTCTTCATACACCCTCCTTGCTTGATGATGATAGCCATATCGTCCCCGGCCGGATCAGCCGACCGGGAACCGCTGTCTACTCCGGAATATTCGGCAGTTTCGTCACCTGCCCCTTGTAATTTACAAGCGTATACTCCGTTTCAGAACGCTCCTTGATGTAATAGTCAGGCATCAACGGGATCTTCCCGACATTGGTGGCCACCACGTACATCGGCTGGGCCAGCCCGGTGGTGTGGCCGCGGATTGCATCACGGATCAGTTCGGCGCCTTTTTCCACCGGGGTGCGGAAATGGTCGATGCCCGGCGCCGGTTCGCAATAAAAGACGTAATAAGGCCGGATCCGGAACTGCAGCAGCTTCAGATGCAGTTCCTTAAAGGTTGCCACATCGTCATTGATCCCCTTGAGCAATACGGCCTGATTGCCGATATTGATACCGCAGCCCATCAGTTTATAGACGGCCTCGGCGGTTTCCGGCGTCAACTCTTTGGGATGGTTGCACTGGGTGTTGATCCAGATAGGTACCCGGTGCATACCGCCGAGCACCTTGAGCAGACCGTCTTCCATGCGCTGCGGCAGGGCGATCACGGTGCGGGTGCCGAACCGGATCATCTCCACGTGGGGAATCTCGCGGATCTTTCGAACCAGATACTCGATGCGATCATTGGGCAGCAGGAACGGGTCGCCGCCGGTAATCAGCACGTCACGGATTTCCGGTGCCTTCCTGATCCATTCCAGGCCTTCGTCGACGTCGAAGCGCAACTCCAGCGAATGGTCCACCACGAGTTCCTTGCGAAAGCAGTGGCGACAGTAATTGGCACAGATGTCGGTCACGGTGAAGGCGATCTTGTCGTGATACTGCCGGGCAATGGAGTCCGGCCGTTTTTCGCCGGTGTCACGGTTTTCTTTCCAGATCAGATAGTTCGGTATGCCATAGCGGTTGTGCTTCTCCTGCAGGGACGGCACCACCTGCCGTCTGATCGGGCAAGCCGGATCGGTTCTGTCCATCAGGGCCGCATAGTGGGGCGTCGTTCCCCACTTGGTCTTCATGGTTTCGATGGCCGTTATTTCTTCGGGCGTCGGGTCGATGTACTGACGCAGCCGATCCAGGGTATTGACGTGATTTCGAAGTTGTTCTTTCCAATCCATTGCTTGTAACCACCTGTACATGTTTGTCGATTCGTGGCCGAGCCTGCCGTTGGCTTTTGTGCTGACTGCAAACAGCATTAGAACCGCCGCTACGCGATGCGGCGCACCACTCCAAAATGACGGCAGGCGTTGATTTGCCAACGCTTTTGATAACAGTCAATCCTAGTCGATCGACGGTGGTGAAGCAATCGTTTTATTGCCTTCCTGCAGACCGCCTGCACGGCAGGCAGGTTGCGTTTTCAGGCGGAATATCAACTGAGCAGAAGATCGCGCGCGGCGTTGATCTTGGCGGCCAAAAACGCCGACCCCCCGCTGTCGGGGTGAACCTTCTTCATCAATCGACGCCAGGCCTGATGGATCTGCTCGGACGAGGCACCCGGCTCCAGGCCGAGGATCTGGTAGGCCTCGGCCTTGGTCATCTCGGCAAACCCGGTCGTCTGACCGGCTCCATTGGCTGTCTGCTGCCCGGCCCGTTCGCGCCAGCCGGGAAACCGACGGTCAAGATACGCCTCGAGCAGCGCCGCACTTTCGCCATCGGCCATGCTTTCGGCATACAATGCCAGCAGATCGGCTTCATCGAGCAAAGAAAGGCGTGCCCCGGTAAAATGGCCGGTCACTACCCAGCCGTCCATGGCCCCGGTGTCATGATCAAGCTCCATTTCCAGCACCGTGGTCCGCACCGTCGATTTCCGCTTGCGACTGCTGGGGGCACGGCGTACCGCACGGCGGCGCTGCCACCAGGACAACGCGAGAATGGTGAGCGGCACACCGATCACGCCCCGGCCGAGCAGGGTCAGCAAAACCCCGAATCCACCCAGCAGCAGCGGGATCGTATCGGCAATCACCGCGGCACTTTTTTCCGGAGGGTGGCGGAGCAGCAACCAGACGACAAGAAAGGCGGAGATCGCAAGCAGTAACGGGATATAGACGATCATCTGATGCTCTGGGCAATCAAAACCGGCTCGGCTTATCGATTCATCTGTTCCAGCAGCAGCCGCGCTGCCGAGCGACTGCTGTCGTTTAATGCCTTCAGGCCGCCGTGGGCATACACGGCAATTGCACCGAGCAGGCCGGCCAGGTCGCGGGCAGAGGCAGGACCGAGCCGAAAAAACGCGCCATTGGTAAGCCGAGCCATCTCTTTGAAGGTTCTTTCGACCAGCGGGTCGTACCCGTCCTGGAAAAAGAAGCCACGCACCCCCAACAACCCAAGTTCACCGGCCTTGTTGCAGAGATGATCGACGTCTTCCTCGAGGGCATCGCCGATAAAAACAAGTGCGGCAACCCGCGCTTTCTCCGTTTCTCGGCGAGCATGTTCGAGCACTTTTCCGAGTTGGGTATGGCCGCCGCGACACTGGATGCCGGTCATCAGATCACGCAGCGCCGCGGCGTTGACCACCCATTTCGAGGCCCGGCATTCCCCGAAACCGCGAAAAAACACGAGCTGCACCGATAACCCGCCGGCTTGGCCGACGGCATCGAACATCGCCGTCTGGGTGGCCATCGCCCGATCCCAGGTCGGCTGCCGGCTCATGGTCGCATCCAGAGCAAAGATCAGCCGCCCCGTGTGCGTCGGATCAGCACGGCGAGCGGCTGACAGAAAGGCGGCGATCTCCGTCGTCGACGATCGTTTCCGGGCCGGGAGACGAGACGCCTCTGCCGCTGGCTGATCTGGCTTTTTCATGTACTGTTTCGCGGGTCGGTTATTAGATACGGCTCACGTGCCAACACGTTTTTCGTGCTGAAACAATAAGTATCTTCCATCGGTAGAAAAGCCTCTGCACCGCCGGAACCGATGAAACGCCACCATGCCATGCCGCGTCGCAGTGTCGCTAAAACCGGTACCCGATCGAAAGATAGCCCGACGTCTGCCGGCTTTCCACCTCTTGCTTGATGGTGCCGAGCGGTACGCCGATCATGTGGTATTCCTGGGTCTGGTCGCCGTCCGCTTCGATCGCGCAGTACTGGAATCCGGCTTGCAGAAAGACGCCAGAAGCAAACAGATAGCGCCCGGTTATATCCACCAGATACGCCGTCCCGTCCATATCACCGGTGGATTTTTTCCCGCCGAATTCCCGCAGCAGATGATAGTCGGTGTCCTCTGCCTGCACGAATGGCGAATAGGCGAAGCTGCCGCTCACGGTAAACCCCTCGCCGAGGCGAAGATCACCGCCGATCTTCAGGTACGGCATGGTATAGGTGATATCGTAGAGGATTGTCGTCCGACCATCGCCGACATAGTTAAAGCCCGGCAGCCCCGATGGCGAATACTGGTAGAGCAAGACCGTATCATACTCAAACTTCTGATAGAGGATGCCCGCACCGACAAACAGCGACCCGCTCGGGCTGCGCAGAAATGACCACTGGACATCGGCGTCGACGATCAGGCCATCGAAACTGCTGACATCCATCTCGGAATAAACATCGAGCCGTCCCGGATTCCCGAGCGTCAACCAATCCGAGTCGATCATCGGATCATCAGGCGTGCTCAGGTTCTTCTTGATCGTGAGATTGGCCCGCCACTGCTCGTTGATGTTGAGTGTTCCATCGACCCGGAACAACCAGACATCGAGCGGGAATTCGAGTTCGCTGATTGGAAAATGGCCTTCATAGCGGACACCACGTGCATCGACAAGCGGAAAACCGATGCGATAGGTCGTGTCGCCATCCATCCGTTCCGTACCAATGGCAAGCCCGAAGCCGGGCCTCCGATCATCGGCCTTGACCACGGTCGTGGGAGCCGCCCAACCAACCGAAGCCGACAGCACCAGGAGCGCACCGCCGAGAACTGCAATACTGTTGTTCAGTCCGTTCATAGCTCGTTCCTCACCTGAGTTGTTGAAAAAAAGGTCATGCCGAGACCGCCTCACCGGCTCCCGGCGGCTGCCTGGTGCACGCCTGCTGCCGGCACGCTTCTGACGAGCGTCGGGAAAACCGACAAATAACAAACAATACCAGTTTGTTAAAAAGCTGGCGATGCCTTTTATTGTTCATACTATCGCGAAATCTGCAACTCTTTTCTGCACCCGATGCCGCCGAGACACGCCATCATTCTCCGCTTGACGATGTGCGGCGTTCAGGGGAATATCATCGCAGACCATCACCAGGAGCCGCCGACCATGACCCTGCGCCACCGCCGCTTGCCGCAGCCGCTCTACATCGCCCATCGCGGCGTGAGCAACCGTTTTCCCGAAAATACCCTGGCCGCTTTTCGAGCAGCGATCGCCGCCGGCGCCGACATGATCGAGTTCGATGTCACGCTGAGCCGGGATCGGCAACCGGTGGTCATCCACGATACTCACATCGACCGCACCACCAACGGTTCCGGCAGGGTCGGCTCCCTGACCCTGGAGGAACTCGGCCGTCTCGATGCCGGCAGTTGGTTCGATTCCCGGTTTCACCGGGAAACGGTGCCCAGCCTGGCCACGGTACTCGATACGGTCAACGGCCGATTGCTTGTCAATATCGAGATCAAGCCCGAGGCATTTGAACCGTCCGACCCGCCGGATTCCATCGAACGCCGGATCATCGATCTTGTCGCCGCGCGGAAAATGGGCAACGCGGTACTCATTTCGAGCTTTTGCTGGTGGTCGCTCACCAGGATACACCGTCTCGCCCCCGATCTGGCGCTTGCCCTGCTGTCCGCCGCTCCTGCGGACGAACGGCTTTTTTACTGGATTCGCCGACTGGATGCCTTCTCCTGGCACCCGGACTATCGCCTGCTCACCGCCGCCCAGGTCGCCGCCGTCAGGGCTCGGGGCGTGAAGGTTTTTCCGTATGCGGTCAACGGCCATATCGACACCGGCGCGCTGCTGGCCATGGGCGTCGATGGACTGATCGTCGACGACCCGCAGCAGATGCTCGCGTAAACGGAATTGCTGACAACCATGCTGTCGCCGAACACCGACAGCATGGTTGTATCAATCCCGTTATTAATTGTTTTATATTAATATGTTAGAAATATTGCTTTCTAAACCGATTCTGGTAGTCTAGGGGGGTGCCGACCGGCCTTGCGCCCTGTCCACAGGAAACATGGCAGCCGGCCCATCATTACCATGTCTCACGGAGCATACCTATGGCTACCTTCAACCGACGCACACGACTCGCACAAGTCCCGTCACCATTGTTTCTGTTGATACTCTGTAGTTTATTGTTCAACGGCTGTGCAGTTCAGGAAGTCGGCCGGTCGATCAGCCAATCGGTAAAAGGCGATTATTATCTGCAGACCGAGAACTATGAACGCGGCCTGGAAGGTTTTCGCGCAGAAGTGGAAAAATATCCGGAAAGCGCTGTCGCTCGCTACTATTACGGCCGTTTTCTGCTTCTCGCCGATAAGGTCGAGCCGGCACTCACTCAATTAGAAGCCGCTGTGGCGTTGGCCCCCCAACAGGCCGAATACCATTTTTGGGCTGGTTATGCTGAAGAACGCAGCGGCAATCATCGAAGCGCACAACAGCGCTATGAAGAAACTCTCAGCCTGCGCCCCGACCACCTCCAGGCCCTCCTGTATCTTGGCCACAACCGTTTTGCAGCACAACACGACGAAGAGGCCCTCATTCTTTACACCCGAGTTCTGCAGATCTGGCCATCAAGCCCCTCTGCCCTCTACAACCGAGCTGTCATTCTGCAGAGGCATGGCCGAACGGCGGAAGAACGACAGGCCTGGCTTCACTATCTGGTTCATTATCCGGCTGGCTCAAAAGCCCGCTATGCGGCAGATTCGCTCAACGCACTTGGGGATTTTTCTTTTCGTAATCATCGCCTTGCTGCCCGCACCGTTACTCTCGAGCAAATCCGTTTCAAACCCTTTTCAGCAGATCTCCTCCCCGCCAGCTACGATTCCCTCAGGGTAGTCGGTTCGATCACGCGAAATCGCACCGACCATACGTTGCAAATCGTCGCCTATCAAAACAATAACGAGCCTCTCGCCCGGCAAAAAGCTCAAGCAGTTAAACAATTCCTGCTCACGGCGTTCCCCGGCCTTGAGTCGCATCGGATTGGTGTCAGTTGGTTTGGGGTATCGGAAGAAGTAACGGTTTTGAATAAAAAACAAGTTCTCGACGAGGCAATCGTCTTTTTCACGGTACCGATCTCCCGATAGCACTCACACCCGCCTCTGCGTTCGTCCAGCCAAATGGCTGTCACCGTCGTCCTCTTTTTCGATTTGGCGATCATTTTTTTTGTGACCACTCGGGTCATCGAACGTTTACCGTTATAAACGGAAGTCTTTATGACCTGTTCCGATAATCGCCTGATCGAACGTATTGAAGCCGGTGAGAAAGATTGTTTCGCTCATCTGATCGAACGCTACCAAGTCAGAATATTCAACCTCATGTATCGTTACAGCGCATCGGTCGATGAGGCTGCTGAAATGACCCAGGAAGTGTTTTGCCGCGCCTACGAAAAACTGCACCGCTATCAGACGCGGCGGGAGGGTTTTTTCCCTTGGCTTTATACGCTGGCTCTCAATTACGCCAGGGACTGGAGCAGAAAACAGCACACCCGACGCCGCGCCGTCAATAATGAAGTCTGGGCGACGAGCGAGCGAGCGAACAACTCTCCGGAACAAAATTTGGAAAACAAGCGGGTGCTTGTCATCCTTGAACAGGCGCTACACCGGCTATCGGAAGACAGGAGAGAATTGTTGATTTTGCGATATCGGCACGATTGTTCGATCAAAGAACTCACACATATATTCCAGATATCGGAGAGTGCTGTCAAGATGCGGTTGCAACGGACAATCACTGAGTTGGAGCATCTGATGGAGGAAATGACTGATGGAATCGCATGAGCATCCCACAGGGAAAAGCGCTGACCATCTGATCAGCCTGCTACGAAAACTGCCGTTGCAACGACCGCCAAACGATTTGGTCGAATCGGTCATGAAGCGAATTCCAACCCGACGTCCAAGCCTGACGCAGCGACTTCTGCAATCGATAAACCGGCCCGTAAAGCTCCACTTAAGACCGCTTTACGTAATGAGCCTGGCCATGCTCCTGGCCGGCTCTTTCTGGCTGGGACGCCTGTCTTCTCCTGGTACCATCGCTTCACCTTCAGCAGAGCGGACACCGCACCTGGAGGCTCTGATTCCAGCAGGAAATGCTGAGGCAGCCTTCCTGTTCGGGTGGAGCCTGCTTGCCGCCGAACGACCGGGAGACGGCTTGACCCTGCTGCAAAAAGCGGCAATTCTTGCTCCCGACAATCCGGTCTACGCACTCGGGGAAGGGATCGCCCACTGGTACAACGATCATCGAGAGCAAGAAGAAAACAGCTACCTTCGCGGGTTGAAAAATAACCCCGACTATGTGCCGCTGCACATGAATCTCGGTCACTATTACCTTAACAACGGCAGATTTGCCGAGGCTCTCGATCGATATCAAACCGTGCTCACTATGGCACCCGACGAGGCGGAAGCTTGGTATAACAGTGGGCTGATTTACCGACATCTGGGAGAGCAGCAGGATGAGGTCGAGGCATGGAAACAATATCTCGAAAAAATCCGTACCGGACAAAAGGCCTTTCGGGCGGTAGAACGCCTCAACAATCACGGTGATTTTTCTTATCGGATCTACCAAATCGGTGCCCGTCAGGTGGTCCTCAAACAGAGCCTGCTGATCGACGAGAAAAGATCATTGTCTGAGAAGCAGCAAGAAATGACCGTTCTTTCAGAGCTGCTGTCTCACAATAGTTCGCTGACCCTGGAAGTGGTCTCCTTTGCGGAACATGATTCTCAGCGGGCCCGCAGGATTGCTCTGGAAATAAAACAGCTAATCGTCGAAACCGCGGGTAAACCAGTTGCCGATAGAATAGCAATCAGCTGGTTCGACAGCGTCGAGCCTCATCGTCAAAGCACCCTTTGCAAAACAGAGGGCACAGCCAGCCTGTTGTTTTTCGGCGTGGTTGCCCCCCCATCACAGACACGGGAGATATAGATATGAAAATCAAAACAAAGATGGTTCTTGCGCTTATGGCCGCCGTTCTGGTACCGGCAATGGTTGCTGGCGAATCCACCGGAACCGATCCGGAAGGATTCAATACCGATGAGCAGCCATCATACAGCAATCCCGCTCAAGCCATGCATGCCGCACAGCTTGCCACAGCGGCGGCGATGCAACCGAACGAGGAGACCCAGTTAGCGGCCGATAGCCTGGCCGCCGCCCAGGATGCCTTCGACGAAACCACCAGCGCCTTGCAGAATGCGCTCGACGACCCGAATGCGGATATCGATGCTTTGCAAGCGGCCGTCGATGCAGCCGCCGAGTCACTTGCCGCAGCTCAGGCCGCCTATGCCGAGCAAATCGGTGCACTGGCAGGGGTTTTTGCAGAAGACATCCAGGCCATGCGCCAGAGCGGCATGGGCTGGGGGCAAATTGCCATTGAGTTAGGCGTGCATCCTGGCGTCCTGGGACTCGGACATGGCAAGCATTCAGGCTTTGAGACCGGCAAGCGAAGCGCAACTGATCCTGCCACCGCAATCAGCAGCATCGATCCCGACGAGGAAATTAACGAAGTCACCAGGAGATCCGTGAGGTCAACCGCCGCCATGGGACTCGGTGTGGCCAACCAAGTTCGCAACAGTCCCAGTAAAGGACTCGGTCTGGCGCATGCTAGTGATGCCGCTACAACGGGGATAAGTGATAAGGGTCAGAATCAAGGCAAAGGGGCAGCGGGTCGTTCGGATTCCCCTGGTGCCGCATCATCCGGTCGAGCAACGGAAGCCGGCTCCGCAAGCGACAGTCGTGGATCCAACTCAAGCGGAAACAACTCCGGTCGAAGCGCATCAGGAGATAGCTCTTCCGGTCCGGGTAGTTCCGGAAAAGGAGATGTCGGCCGTGGTAACTCTGATCGCGGAGGGATTGGAGCCGGTGATTCCGGCAGGGGTAATGCCGACCGTGGTGGCCCCGGCGGTGGTAATGCCGACCGTGGTGGCCCCGGCGGTGGTAATGCCGGAGGGGGTGGTCTCGGCAGAAAATAGCACAATGCTTCAAATCTCTCAATTGCGGTCTCTGTCCACAAACAGACTGCAGTAATGCAAACGGAGGCAGAACATCACACTCCTTTATGATGACAACTCCAAGCAGTAAGCTGGAGGGAAGAAACCGGTTGCTTCCGCATTCCCGGTCGACTAGGTTGATTTCAGCCTGCAAAGGATGTCGCCCCGGATCGGATCGACCGGAACAGACAGTCCCGACAGATACTGCAGCAGACATCTGTTCATCCGTTAAAGGAGTGCCTCAATGGACCAATTGGTAAAGAAAATGGATCAGGCTTCGCGTTTGATCCTGCATCGGACAAGCAAGAAGGACGTACAAAACGGCATCAGCATCATGGTCAAGGGGGAAGGCTCCTGGGTCTATGATCAGGACGGCAACCGCTACCTCGATCTCGATGCCGGCGTGACCCGACCGGTACATGTGGGTCACGGCCGCCGGGAGTTGGCCGACGCCGCCCACGAGCAGATGTGCCGGCTCGCCTATTACACGCCGATGGGCTTTGCCAACCTTCCGGCGATGGAATTGGCCGAGGCGCTGGCAACCATCTGTCCGACCACGATCAACCGGTTCACGTTTGAATCCGGAGGGTCCGAGGCGGTCGAAACGGCCATGAAGCTGGCCCGGCACTACCATTACTATCGGGGCGACAAAGGCCGCTTCAAGATCATATCCCGGCGCGGCGCCTATCATGGAGTCAACGGCATCGGCCTGCGGGCGCTCGGCACGGTGCTGCCGATGCGGCAGATGATGGAACCGCTGGCGCCGGGCGCCGCCTTCATCGAATCACCGTATTGCTATCGCTGCCCATACCGCTCGACCCCGGAGCATTGCGACCTGATCTGCGCCCGGGACCTGGAGCGGATCATCGAGTTTGAAGGCCCGGAGCAGATCTCGGCCTTTATCGGCGAACCGATCCAGCAGGCGTTCGGAGCGTTCAAACCGATTGCCGGCTATTGGCCGATCATCGCCGAAATCTGCAAGCGCTATGGGATCCTGCTGATCATCGACGAGGTGATCTGCGGCTTCGGCAGGACCGGCACGATGTTTGCCACCGAGCAGTTCGGCCTGCAGCCGGATCTGATGACCATGGCCAAGGGGCTGACCAGCGGGTATCTGCCATTGGGCGCCGTCGGCTGCAGCGATGCGGTCATGGAACCGATCGAGGTATTCAACCACCTGCACACCTACGGCAATCATCCGGTGCCGTGCGCCGTCGGCCTGAAAAACATCGAAATCCTGCAGCGCGACCGACTGGTCGAAAACAGCGCCACAATGGGCGGCTATTTTCTTGAAGGACTGCAGCAACTGGCCGACCTGCCATCGGTGGGCGAGATTCGCGGCACCGGCCTGTGGCTGGCCATTGATTTTACCAGCGACAAAAAGACCCGGGCGCCCTATCCGACCGCGAACCTGATGAACCTGCTGGTGCGGGCCAAGGAAAAAGGGGTCATCACCAAGACCATGGGGCTGGCGCTTGAATTTGCGCCGCCGCTGACGATCAGCAAGGATGAAATCGATTTTGCCCTGAAGGTGATCAAGGAGTGCATCACCGAAGAGGAAGCGGCCCTCGGCCTCTGATCACCGCCGCAACAAGCAAGGGCCGGCAGACCGGCCGGCCCATCGATGACCGGTAACAAGCACCATGGACCGTGAAGCATTCGGCGAATTGACGGAGCGGGTTTTTGCGACCTTGCCGGAAATCCTGCTCCGTTCGATAGACAACGTGGTTTTCGTCATTGAAGACTGGCCCGATCGGGAAACCCTTGATTCATTCGGCATTGACAGCCGGCTTGACCTGCTTGGCCTCTACCAAGGCCTGCCGCTGGATGAACGCAGTATCGACCTGAGCGGCACGCTGCCTGACCAGATTCTGCTCTACCAGCGCCCCATCGAGCATTGGGCCGCCCAGGACGGCATGGACATTGCCGATGTGATCTACGATACCCTGGTTCATGAAATCGGCCACCATTTCGGCTTCGATGAAGATGAGTTGGAGGCCTTGGAGAATGATGCCGACGAGCCCGATCAGGAGATCGAGCGGCCTGATTAAGCAAGGGGGCCCGGGGAGATGACCGCAGACCGAGCAGGTGGGGATCTACGCTGACGGCGCCGGGAAATAATAGAGCAGGTGCTCCTTGTCGCAGACCACGAGCAGGTCATCACCGACAAAGACGATCCCTTCGGGCTTGGCGACCGCCGGAATGCCCCAGCGCCCTACCACTTCATAGGTATCCGGGTCAAGTTGCAAAACCGCTTGCTCCTCGTCGCTGACCAGCCAGAGATGGTCTTCGTGCCAGGTGGCCGCGGAAATGTCGCTGGTCACCTCGAACGGAAACGCGGCGCTCACCTGAAAATCATCGTCCACCTCAAAGATGATAATCGGATTTTTTTCAGTAATCAGGACAAACGTTTGTCGCGCCCGATTATAGACGATGCTTTCATAGCCGCTGTTGCGCTTGCCGGCATACGGGATATGATAGGTCTGCTCGAGCACCAGCCCGTCAGGGTCGAAACGGTGGACAAGCCGATTGCTCTCGTCGGCCACGAAAATTTTCCCCCGGTATGCATAAACGCCTTCAAAATCACCCCCCTCAAACGGAGCACGCAGCAGCACCGAGCCTTCGAAGTCGGTCTGGTAGAGATAGCCTTTATCGCTGACGATCAGCAGCGATTGCCCATCGGGATGCAGGCAGATATCGGAAGGCTCGACAATATCCGGAGCCAGGTCTATCACCCGGTCCGGTTGGAGATCTGACGATGGAAGCCGGCAGCCGCAGAGCGCAAGCGACAACAGGATAACCAGGATGCACGAACAATCTTTGCTCAAACCGGTCAGCATTTTTCTGCAATATGCCATGCCTCACCCACTACGCCCGAAATAGTTGCGTCCCTGCCGAAGAAATTCACGATAATCCCTCCGTCGACGCTGCACCGGTATTATAGTGTACCCTGACCCCAAAAGGGAACCGCCGTCAGGGCGTACGGCCTCTCACCCGGCTCCATGCAGCGAAGCGGCAGGGTGCCAAACATCAACAAGGGTTTTCCATGGACATCGATGTAAAACGTTTCGGCAAACTGGTTGTTTTCGACGAGCGCAATCACCGCATCGAATTGCGCACCTTGTGGCAGGACAAGCCGGCCGTTCTTGTTTTCGTCCGCCATTTCGGCTGAGTATTCTGCCGTCAGCAGGTCGCTGAACTGGCGCAACAACAACCGGCCTTTGCTGAAAAAGGCGGTACGCTGGCCGTCATCGGCAACGGCAAAACCGAGCACCTGGCACCCGTTCGCTCGGTCACCGGTTATACCGGCACCCTGCTCACCGACCCGAAGCGAGAAGCCTTTTCGTTCCTTGGTTTCCAACGCTCCATCGGCGGCGTGATGGCCCCGCAGTCACTGATACGCGCGGTGCGCTCGCTGGGCGGCGGTCATCTGCCGGGAACGCTGCAGGGTGATGCGCTGCAACTGGGCGGGGCAGTGACGATCACCCCGGACAACCGGCTGAGCTATTATTTCAAGAGCACCGCCGCCGGCGAACACCCGGAGGTAGCAGAACTGCTTGCTTCTCTTGACCGGCAGCAATGACCGGCACCTGAAACAACAACGGATCGTCGCACCGCCGGGAGCGGCCGATCAAAACCGGCCGCTCCCTCAATCCATAAGGGATTGCCAGGTGTGTCGCTCGAGAAAGCTGCCCGCCACATTACGCTCCATTTCCGCAAAGAGCTGCCACGGCATCGCAAACGTCAGATAGGTCGAGCCAAGCAGTTTGCGCACATATTTTCGGGCCGAGATGTCGGTCAGCCCGACCACCGCTCTCGGTTTTTCGGCTTTGGCCTCACGCCACGGCAGGATGCCGATGGTCTGGCAGCCGGCCGCCCAGGGAATAATCACGTTTTCCATGCCTTCCCGGCCATAATTGGCAAGAATGACCAAGGCCGATAGCTGATCGGCATCGGCCAGAAAAACCACGATTTCCGGTTGCTCCACGGCGGGATCGACTTTAGCGAGGGGTGTGAACAGGACGTAGGGGGACGGATGCTCCGTGATCGGAATCTCCTCGAGCCACTGATGCACCAGTTCCGGGTTTTTCACATACCCCTCGCCGTTGAGGAAATTATCGGCGAACTCTTTACCGGCAGCGCCTTCCAGGGCTTGACCGACGTGCCGGCCCTGTTCCCATTGCTTGGTGCCCGATGACAGGAAGTGCGCAAAGCACTCGACCCCGCCCGGAAAGTCCCGATAGGCGTTGCCGAATCCGAGCCCGACCCCGCCGCCCCAGCAGCCATAAGTTGTCGCATCAAAGACAGCGGTCCGGCCTTTGACGGCATTGGCGAACATGAACATCACACAACCCCACTTTCCCGGCTTGAACTGGACGGCATCCTCCGGTTTTTCATCGGCCAGCAGCACCGCTACCGGCGCGTGTTTCAGCCCAATCGCCGTTGCAATTTTCGATTCCATACCGTGACCTCATCAGTCAACATTTCACGGGAAAAACGCTTCACTCCCTGCCAGTTTCAACCATTACCGCCGATTCGTCAACCCTGCTGTTTCGCCCGGCATCCCACCAAGGCCGAACCCCTGCCGCGTCGATGCCCTCATCGATCATGTTCAGAAACCACCGGTTTGCCTGCAATCACCTGTTTTGTATCTGTTTCTCGGGCGCTTCGGCGGATCCTGCAGGGCAGCCGGCATGTAACCCCGGCGGATCGGGCGCCGTCTTCCGATCGCGGGACCAGGTGAACCGTGCAGTGCAGACGCCTTTGCCAACAGACCAGATTACAAATCATGCCGCGGTATGCTATGGTAGAAGAGCCGCTCTTCTCAGGGGAGATGGGTGCCGTGCGGGCAGCAAACAGCCCGTGCGAAAAATATTACACACAACGCTCTCGTGCACATTCTCAGCCAACAGCAGCGCTTCCCGGTACCACCGAGGATCATCTGGGATTTCATCCAGAACCCGGCGAACCTGGACGACATCACCCCGCCGGATCTCCGCTTTACCATCGTGACCGACCTACCGGCAATCATGTATGACGGGCTGATTATCGAGTATCAACTCCGGGTGCCGGTTTTCGGGTCCCAATCCTGGGTCACCGAGATCAAACATATCCGGCCGGGACAATCCTTCGTCGATGAACAACGCCTCGGACCGTACCGGTTCTGGTATCACTATCACGAGGTCCGGCCGACGGACGACGGTGCCGCCATGCTTGATCGGGTCCACTACCACCTGCCCGGCGGACCGCTTGGCGCATTTCTCCATCAATTGATTGTCCGGCGGACCCTGACGCGGATTTTCGAGTTCCGCCGGCAGCGGCTCGCGGCCCTGTTCGGCACCGGTGATCGGCCGCCGGTTGCGCCATGTTGAACCTGTTCTCACCGCCGTTCATCGATCTCTTTCCGCCATGGCCTCCTGGATCGCCGCCCTGACGTTTACTTCAGTCATCCTGCTGATCATCGCCAACCGCTTGAGCCCGGCGGTGGCCACGCTGGCAGGGGCATTGGTACTCATCTACAGCGGGGTTTTTACGCTGACCGAAGCGGCGGCCAAAATCACTGCCGCCTACTCGACCCTGGCGCTGCTGCTCGGCGCCATGATCGTCGGCAGGGCCCTGCAGCCCACCGGGCTGTTTCGTGGCCTGGCCCGGGTCATGCTCGTCGTCGCCGGCGGCCGGGGCAGCCGTTTGCTGATCGCCGTCACGCTGATGACCGTCGCGCTCAGCGCCTTCCTGCCCAACGCCTCGGCGGTGCTCCTGCTCGGTCCGGTTCTGATCCCGCTGGCCGATGAACTGGACCTGCCGGCTTTACCGTTGCTGATTCTGCTTGCTTTAGCGGCCAATAGCGGTGGCTTGCTGACCATGGTTGGCGATCCGGCCACCTATCTGGTGGCTCAGGCAGCCGGGCTCGGATTTCTCGCCTATCTGCAGCAACTCGCCTGGAGCGGCGGCGTCGCCGTCGTTATCCTGCTGGCACTGCTGCCCTGGTGCTGGCGCGAGCAATGGTACAAAAAACTGCCGAAACACGCCGACCGGCACGCCCCGATTATCGTCCTCCGCTGGCAGGCATTCGTACCGTTGCTGGTTATCGGCAGCGGCATGCTCGGCTTTTTCGTGGCCAGCTCCTTGCTGCGGGTACCCTTCGCTCCCGATCTGATCGCCCTGACCGCCGCCACCGGCGCACTGATCCTGGCCGAGCGGTTCGGCCTCGGCACCGTCGCCGAAGTGTTGCGGGATGTTGACTGGAGCACGCTGATCTTTTTCGCCTGCAACTTCATCCTCACCGGTGCCCTCGAAGAAACCGGGGTCATCAGCCGGGTCGCCGAACTCCTCGGCGGGACGCTGCTGGCCGAACCGTACCTTGCCGGGCCGATCCTGCTCGGAGCCACCGTCGTCCTCTCCAGCCTGATCCCCAATATCCCGTTGATTGCGGCAATGATTCCGATCATTGCCGCCCTTGGCACCGAGCAGGACCGCTCCATGCTCTATGCCGCCGTGCTGCTCGGCGGGACACTGGGCGGCAACGCCACCATGCTCGGCGCCTCCGCCAACATGGTAACGGTGGGGTTGGCCCGGCAACACGGCATCATCATCCTCTTCGCCGCTTTCCTCCGTTACGGCCTGCCGGTGTGCCTCGCCCAGGTGGCAGCCATCGCCATGATCTCCTTTTTTACCGCCTGGTAAAAAGGCAGCATTACCTGGAACTGGTGGTTTCGCAGCCTGTTTTCCAGCGAATTGTTTTCTCGACAACAACTGCTGATTGTTCTGACTCCACGTCATTTGATGCGGATTTGAGTCTATGATATCAAATCCACACGAAATAATGAGAAGCCTTTAAAATGATAACCTTGTCGGTGGCAGAATGGTTTTTTCGTTTGCGTTTCATAGAGAATTTCTCCCTGCGAGTAGGCTACCTCAAATGGACGAATTCTCCAATTCACGCTGAATCAAAACACTCTCTCGTAAGGCGTTTTTGCAAATGATCGTTTCATGTCGCAAGCGCCTTAATTGTTTTCTATGTCGATTTCGCCATAAACTAAAACGGTATCGAACTCGCCCACTCCGTTCATAGATAGTGCACAACGTTTAAGCTCAATTAGAAAATTATTGCACTGATCCCTGATTCGCGAGATGTTGACACCCATGATCCTTTAAATATTGGTTGAATAAAAAGTCAAAATACAAGACTTGACACCATTGTTT
>CAZSOA010000034.1:0-26561 GCA_964608305.1 uncultured Desulfofustis sp.
GAATTTTTCCATACCGAGTCGCTGCCGCCGCACAACCTGGTGGTCGACTTCACCGGTGAGGAGATAGACTCGTTCTGGAATTTTTGATGCAACTGACCGTCAAACTCTTCGCCACCTTCCGCGAAAATCGGTTCGCGGTGGCGGAAAAAACCTATCCGGAGACAGCCACCGTCGGCGACATCATCGCCGACCTGGGCATCGATGCGGGAGAAGTGGGTGTGACCATGCTGAATTCGAAACATTGTCAGCTGACGACCCAGCCGAGCGATGGTGATATCCTCGCGATTTTTCCGGTCATCGGCGGCGGCTGATAGCCAGGCAGAAAAGCGGTTCGGGCGGCACCAGCGGTCGTCCGGACCGCTTCATTTCATCGATTCCGATCATGGCAGAAAAAACCGTCACAGCACGCGTCACCGGCCTGGTACAAGGGGTCTGCTTCCGTGAATATACCCGGCGCAAAGCAATGGAAATCGGCTGTTGCGGCTGGGTGCGCAACTGTCTGGACGGCAGCGTCGAAGCCCTCATCTCCGGGCCTGCCGACCGCGTCGACCGGATGATCACGTGGCTCCATACCGGTTCTCCCCACGCCCGCGTCGACCAGGTCGTCATTGAACCGACGGACCCCGGTGATCCTGCCGACGGTTTCCGGATCATTCGCTGAGCGCCGGCGATGCTGCAGATCAGCAACCTCACCGCCTGGCTGCCGGAGCCGTCGGCGTCTTCACGTGTGGCCGAGGGGACACGGCTCCTTGACGACGTCTCGTTGCAGGTAAAACCCGGGCAAACCGTCGCTCTGGTCGGTGAATCCGGGTCGGGCAAGACGATCACCGCCCTATCGGTCCTTCGCCTGCTCGAGGAGACGACCCCGATCCGCCTTCGCGGAACTATCACCTTTGCCGGCGAGAGCATCCTCGACCTGCCGCTGCAGGCCATGCGCTCCATTCGCGGCAATCGCGTTGCGATGATCTTCCAGGAACCGATGACCTCGCTCAATCCGGTCTACACGGTGGGAAGCCAATTGCTCGAACCGCTGCGCCTGCATCGCGGGATGAACAAAACAGACGCCGAACGTGAAGCGATTGCCCTGCTGAACCGCACCGGTATCGACGATGCCGAGGCCCGGCTCGACGTCTACCCACACCAGCTCTCCGGCGGTCAACGCCAGCGGGTGATGATCGCCATGGCGCTCGCCTGCCGCCCTTCACTGCTGATTGCCGACGAACCGACCACTGCCCTGGACGTTTCCATTCAGGCACAGATTCTGCGACTTATTCAGGAACTGCAGCAGGAGATGGGCATGGCAATGCTGTTGATCACCCATGATCTTGCCATGGTCCGACGGATCGCCGAACAGATCTACATCATGAAGGATGGGAAGATCGTTGAAGAAGGATTGCCGGAACAGATATTTTCGCACCCCGCCCACCCCTATACGAAAAAGCTCATCGCCGCCATCCCGCAACCGGTGCTCGAAGCAAAACCCCCGGCGCCGGTCCTTCTGGAAACGAGAAATCTCGCCTGTCATTTCCGGCTGGCAACCGGTCGACAGGGCCTGTTCCGGCGCCGCCACAAAACCATCAAGGCGGTTGATGATGTAACCTTGGCAATCGAACAAGGCACCACCTGCGGCATCATCGGCGAGTCCGGTTCCGGCAAGACGACGCTGGCGCTGGCGCTGCTCAGGCTGATCAACAGCAGCGGGGCAATCGTCTTCCAGGGCACCGAACTACAGGCAATGAGCATCGGCGAGATGCGCCCGTATCGGAGTGATATGCAGGTCGTTTTTCAGGATCCCTATTCGTCGTTATCGCCTCGTCTGAGCATCGGTGAAATCGTTGAAGAAGGACTGCGCGTCCATCACAAGCGACTGACGAAAGCTCAACGGCTGGAACGCGTGCGGGATGCTCTGGTCGAGGTCGGCCTGAGCGGTGACATCGTGCATCGCTATCCCCATGAATTTTCAGGTGGTCAGCGGCAGCGGATCGCGATCGCCCGGACGATCATTCTCCGCCCGAAACTATTGATCCTGGATGAGCCGACCTCGGCGCTGGACATGACCATCCAACATCAGATCATCGACCTGCTCAAGGCATTGCAGCAGAAGTACCGGATCACCTACCTGTTTATTTCCCATGATTTGAAAACCACGCGGGCACTCGCCGACCAGATCATCGTCATGCGCAACGGCAGCATCGTCGAACAGGGTCCGGCCCGGGAGATTTTCGAGCGACCGCAGCAACAATACACCCGCGATCTGTTCAAGGCCGCCTTCTACGTCGCCGCGGCCTGATACCGGTTGCCGACCAAGGGTTCGCGTCAGCGGGGAATCTGCATCAGGGCCACGAAGATAAAGGAATAGAGCGACAGCAGATAGATATGGGCAAGCAGCACTATAAACACCCGGTTATCAAACAAAGCGGCGGCACGACCGAGCAACACGCCGAGCATCGGTAAAATCACGAACAGATACCGCCCCTGGGCCTGGAAGTCCACCGTCCACGAGCGATAGAGCGAAACACCGAGCAACGCCGCAACCAATACCAGGGCAAGCCCGGTAAACAGCGTCGTTTCCAGCCCTCCTCTGAGCAGTAGCGTCAACAGCACAGAGCCAAAGAAAATGGCCAGCAGCCATTTGAACAACTGATAATAAACGGGAGGGGCGGCAATCGTAAAATAGCCGTAGACCCCGATGCCGGTCTGCAGGGTGTGTTCGAACCATTTATGGTGATAGACTATTTCCCTCAGCGTTGCACCCCGCTCCTTGAGATACATGCTGATATGCTTTTTATGCAGTTCGGTGCTCGGTTTATACCAGGGATGGGCGAACTGCTCCTGCATCGCGGCAAGTTTCTGCTGACGATCAAGACCATTGACATAATAGTCCGCGCCCCAGCGTAGGCCGGCCAGCACACCGGCGACGACAACCAGGGCGGCCAGGGCGGCCAGGGCACGCCGCCGCTGCGCCCCGGCCGGCTGCCGCCAGAGCCGCCAGACGATAATGATCCCGATAAAACCGATAAACGGATAATAGGTCACCTTGAGCAGCAACAACAGCGCCAGCAATGCCCCGAGCAGCGGCACCGCCGGCCAGGTCGGTCGGGCTTCTTCGGCAAAAAGCAGCCGGTTCAGCAGGCTCTGCGGTCGAAGTACCTCACAGGCGGCAAGAAAGCAGATAAACAGGCCGAAGGCATCCGATGAACAATAGCTGAACAGATACCAGGCCATCGGCGACAACAAAAACGGCAAGGCCGCCAACCGCGCCGGCACCGAGCCCATCGCATAGAGCACCATCAGACCGAAGAGCAGGACATTGAGCAGCCGCAGCGAAAACAACTCCGGCACATGAAACGCCTGGACCAGCAGCGAGAGTTTGCCGGCAAAGAGGTAATAGACCTCCCCGTTATGCAGCCGGGAAATACCGTAAACGCTGTATGTCGACTCGATCGCCGGATCGTCGATGTGCGGCGGCAACCAGTTATCCCAATAATAGGCCGCCGCTTTGAGATGCACATATTCATCGGGATGGGCGTTTTGTTTGCTGATGGCGGCCATGGTAACGACAAGCACGAACGCCATCGCCAACAGCACCGGCACATAGGCGAACCGGCGGCGAAGCGGAGCGAGGACCCGCATGACCGTCAGCAAAACAAGACAGATCAAGGCGTACCGGGCAGCTTCCAGCAGCCAGGGCACCGGGGCACGATCAAAGTGCGGCGTCAGTAGGTAATAGGGATCGATCCCGGTTGCGTGCAGCTGGAGGCCTGCTTCGTCACAGGTGCTTGTGCCGATATCGTTGGTCGGCTCGGCCTGGCACAGATCAAGATCGGTTGCCTGAAATCCGGCCTGGGAGACACGCACCCGATGAACGGTTGCTTCGCCGGGGTATTCGATGGGGTCAAGCCGCAGCTTGGCGACCCTGTCGAGATCTATCAGAAAGAAGTGATAGTTCTGCCGCTCCGGGGACAGTCGGACCGCTGCCCGTCGATTTTCAGAAAAATGCTGGTTTTCGCCGGCCCAATAAAGTTTGAAGAACGTCGGCTGGGCTACGTTTATTTCGATTTCGACGTAAGCCCGATTGAAGAAAAACCAGAAATAGTAACCGCACGCCAGCAGACAAACGAACAAACCGAACCAGGTAACGAGGCCGTTCTCCTTGCCGTGCTCGTGCATGTCACCTCCGTCTTCGCAGGAATTGATACACCCGATGCAGCCGGTGTTCCTGACGAATCAGGATCCCGAACAACAATCGTCCGCACCAGTGCAGACCAAGCAACACCAGCGCCGGTTTCAGCCCCGGCCCGTTGCGGAAATTGCCGAGCGGTATCACCTTATCGAACAGGTTCACCACAAATACCCGAAAAAATCCATGGCCTGCCAGGTCGTTTTGGGTGGTCTTAAGGGGTCGCATCGTCAACTCCGGATGACTCGTTTGCAATGACGATAAAAAGACCGGACGCGCAGCAGCGGACTGAACAGCAACGACCAGCGGCCGCAATCCCAAAGCTGTCGTTCCGTGCCGACCATGGCCGGCAACGGCCGGTGGGCGCCGTGAAAATCATCGAGATGATGCCGGTGGCGGATCGCCATAATCTCCGAAGTGCGTGGAAACGCCAGTTTGGCGGTCAGCAGATAGTTCAGCCAAGGCCGATAATCCTCAAGGCTATAGCCGAGCAGCGCCGATGCAGCTGCATACCGGGGCGCGGTGTCGAAAATAGCCTGCTGGAGCGGCGCGAAATAGGCGTCCTGCTCCTGCTCGGCCTGCCCTGTTGCATCCGCTGCAGTGCGAAAGACGAGTCGGTAACCGTCCTCGGTCAACTCATACCCGTCCAGCGTCGGATGTGGTGCCCGGCACGCCTCCTCGAACAGATCCCGGGCATAAAGCAGGCAACTGGCCCCGAGATCGAACCGGTGCCGGTCGTAAATAACGCCCTGCAGGTCGTTGTTGAGATCACTCTCAAACGGGATGCCGCGAGTGGCACCGAACAGGAATCCGTGCAGCCGCGGACAATCGTCCCGATGCCTGATTGCCTGGTAGAAAAATCGCTGAATGGTGCCAAGCCAACCGATATCGACAACGGCCACCTGCTGCTGGGCAAAGAAACCAAGCTCGTCCAGATAGCGCATCAGCGCTTCATTGGCCGAGCTGGTCTGACGGCGGACCTCATCCTGAAACGCACCGTCCTCGAGCAGTTCGAGAAACCGTACGCTGTTATGTTGCTCGTAGCCGGCATGCAACCGCGACAGACAGGTGTCGGCGGCCAAACGATGACGCTGCAGATGTGGCAGCATCGGCTCCACGTCAAATTTAAAGATCCGCGCCAGATCGCGAAAATCGCGATTGCCCGGCGGCAGAAAGGCGATGCTTGCCGCCGTTTTGGTCAGCCCGCCAACGGCGCAGCTTGCTCCGGCCAGGGCCATCCGGCTCACATAGAGATACTCGATCGCCGGCAGGTTGCCGTCGGGGTACAACAGCGGCGTGATCGCCTCCCATACTTTCTTGAAGGTATAACCTTCCCGGGAGAAGAAAAAAACCTTGGTCAGGCAGAGGCGCCGACACTCCTCGGCGATGAACTGGACGAACCCGCAGACGAGTGGCCCAAGAAAATTATAGCCCTCGGCATAGAGTGGCGGTCGAGGGATGTTCTCCCCTTCGTGGGGCAGCATCAGCTGTTGCAGGGCACGACCGCGATAAAAGGGCCGTCCCTTGCCGTAGTTGACGTAGCGCTTGACGATCGCCTTGCGGAATTTCTCCGAGCCATCGCGCAACACCAGCGCTTTGATCCCGAACTCGGCCGGCCGCAGGCCATCGGAAATCGGATTGTCACCGACATGCAGCCAGGTCGAGGTGTCGAGACCAAACCGTTCGCGGATCAGCGGATATGCCTTGCCGGAGGCCTTGGCAAGAAAACTGTCGGCAGACGAGATGACATCCTCCACCAGATGCAGCAAGCCGGCATGGGCGCACAGCTCCCGCAGATGTTTGGCCGGGAGATAGATATCGGAAACGATAAAAAGCCGCTTCCCCTGTTCATGGAGTTCATTGACCCAGTCGAGCAGCTCCTGCCGCGGCACGAGCATACTGTTTTCCATGGCCAATTCATAACGGGTCACATCATCGAGCAGTGTCTCATCATAACGATCCTCAAACAGCGTCTGCAGCAGTTCCTGCATAAAGCGCGGGTAACAGGCCTCATGATCATCGAAGGATTGACCGGTTTCCTGCCGGTGACGCTGCTCAATGGTGTCACGCAGGTGCTGAACCGATTGCCAGGACCGGTCGATACCGACGGCCGCGGCCCGTGCCGACAGAAATCGCGCGACCGGCAGCTTGACCAAGTCGGGGTCATGAATGCGGCGGATCAGCAACGTGTCGAACAAATCGAAACTGACGGTCCGGCACGAAGCGGCAAGACGCCTGCCCTGCTTGAGCAGTGAGGCCACGGAATAACAGGTCTTGTGTATCATAACCGCACCGTTACCACGAAACCGTTTTCGCGATCCAGGTCCGTAAAGCTTTACCAAGCGCCCGCGCGGCCGGGCGCACCCCTTGCGGCGACGACGGCGCCAGGCGGCTGCGCACGTCGTTGAGTTCCCGCTCCAGTGTCACCAGCCGATCGCTGCCGGCCGCTACATAACCGCGATACGCTTCGGGAATGACGGCAAGCAGATATTTTTTGATCAGTTCCCGATCCTGCTCCCGGCCGACAACGGCCGCCTCACCAAGCGTGTTGCCACCGTGAATGCGGTAAAACAGCAGTTTCCTGTCAGCTGCGTAATGCACGCCGCCCGGGAAGGCCAGCAGCATCCGAAAGATGAAGTCGTAGTCGTGCAGATACCGCAGCGGTGCAAACGGTCCGACGGTGCGCGCGGCGTCCGCGGTCATGAACAGGTTGGAGGTGGTAACCATGAAATTGCCGTGCAGGAACCCGGTGTATAAGTCATCGACCTGGCAATAAAACTCGCGATTACCCCGGTGCCAGACATGCCAGCCGAAGGAGGGATCGCTGAATTGCATTCCGTTGTCGTCTATGGGCGTAACATCGGAAAACACGCATACCTGATGATCCTGACGACAAATCGCCTCCAGTTTTTCGAGACGGTCCACCGTGTAGATATCATCGGAGTTAAGGATCGCGATATAGTGTCCTCTGGCCAGGCTGATGCCGCGATTGATGGTGTTATACGCATCCTGGTTCTGCTGGTGAAAGTAGCGTAAACGAGGATCGGTGAAGGATTGGACCACCGCTCCCGTCCGGTCCGTTGAACCGTCATCGACGACGATCAACTCGAGATCGTCGCAGGTCTGTTGCAAAACGCTGGTTACCGCCGCACCGATAAACCGTTCGTGGTTGTAGGCCGGGATAACGACCGAGATAAGCGGATCCGCCATGCTCTATCTATCCATGTGAAGACGCGCCGGAACCGACTCGCGGGAAACCATCGCCTGTTCCTGACCGTTTTGAGCTCCGAGAAACACCGTTGTAAATGGGTGCTGTACTAATGAAGTTTTCTATGCAAGTCAAGGCTTTCTTCCTGATTGCCGGCCAGCCAGCGGAGAAACCGCTCCGGCTCGATGCCGTTGTCGACGAGCACGGCGGCGTTACAGTACGGATCACGTTGGCCGAGGTCGGCTCGATACCGGTCCTGAAAGCGTCGTTTCTCGAAATGCCCGCTATCGTCCGGCTCGGCGTCGAGTCGTGCAAAAGCTGCAGCATGCGTGATTACGGCATACGGCGTATACAGGATGTCCCGGCCGGTGCGCCCCACTTTCCATGAAAAATCAAGCATTCCGAGGAGGTGCGGAAACGAGTCGTGGTCAAACCCGCCCAGTTCGTCAAAGAGAGCCCGCCGGAACAGACAGAGGTGCCAGTCGCAGCAGCGGAGCAGCTGCGGATTGTGCAGGCCGTTGCAATGCCGGCTCATCGAGCTGAGCAGTTCGGCAAAATAACGGGCATCAGTCCGGCTCAGATCCGGAACGGTATAGGACGGTCCATCCCCATTCGGATAGGCGACTCGGCCGCAGATCAGTCCGGCGCCGGGAGTATCGACCAGGTGCGCAAGCATTTCCGCCAGCCAGGCTTCGCTGATGGCGATACCACCGGAACCGACGATGGCGATGTACTCACTGTCGGCACCACCGATGGCCTCACCGAGCAGCGCCGTTCTGCTCAGGAGCGAATCCTCCGCCGCACCGGTCGCCATCGGGACCACGAGCAGTCGGCAATCTACGGGGCCGGAGCGGGCCTGCAGCTGCGCCGACAGGTCGCTGCTGAAACCCTGACTTTCCGGCTCCTGCCAGCAGAGAATCGTCACCCGCGCGGTTTTCGGCGGTTGCCGTCTGACTCGATAATGAAACGCCACCGGGCCGTCATCCACCTCGGCGCTACCTTTGAGCCGCAGCAGCGAGGCCGCCAGTGCCCGTTTGCCGGCCTGATGGGCATACGGTTTGTCGTCATGATGAATGCTCGTCGATGTCGCGCTTGCCCGCCAGTGGTAGAGGATGCGCGGGATATGCACGATATCTTTGGTGTGTTCCGCGGCACGGAGCAACAGATCATAGTCCTGGGCGCCGTCGTAACCGCCGCCGACCCCGCCGATCTGCCAAAAAAATGATGCCGCTATGGCCACCGGATGCGTGATATAATTATGACTCAGCAGCAATTCCCGGTTGAAATCTGGCTTATAAAATACGCTCAACCGAGAGCCGTCATCGCCGACCAGATCTTCATCGCCATAAAAAACCGGTGCCGCCCGCTCATTGATCGCAATCGCCAGAGAAGACAGGCAATCAAGCGTCAATTCATCGTCGTGATCAAGAAAGACGAAATAATCACCTGTCGCCAGCTCGGCTGCCCGCGCCGTGGCCGCCGAAATCCCGGCGTTATCGGGCAAACGCGCCACCCTGATGCGACTATCGACTGCCGCCCAACGGTTCAGCAGCGCGGTGACCGCGGCATCGCTGCTGCAATCATCCACCAGGCATAGCTGCCAATGCGGATACGACTGATAGAGCACCGAGCGAATGCAACTGCCGAGATCATGGTGGTTCGGGTTATAGACCGGCACCAGGATGGAGAATACCGGCTTGTTCGGCAGAACGGCAACCCGTTCGTTCGGGTAATGCCCGTTGCCCGCTCCCGCTTCGAGGTAATCAAGCAGCGGTGAGACGGGCTTATCTTCCTGCAGGTAACGATGGCGATAGTAGACCGGGTCAAACCATTCGGCCGGCCGTGCCCGGCCGGTCGGTTCCGTCAGCAGATAATGGGCAAACGGATCGATCATGGCGGTCTCGACCACCGCGTCCTGACAACGATAGAAACCGGGATCGAAGACCGGCACCGGGCTTTTGCCGGCAGCAGCGCCATGGAGCCGATAATGCCGGATGATGGTCGGCCGCGCCGCAGCCAAAACCGGAGTTTTATCGATATACCAGTCGATGTCGAAGCCGTGGGACGGGCTGTCGCCGGTACTCCGGCCATGCTGATGATAATGAACCAGCGGGTTACCGTGGCGGCTGGTCCAGTCGCTCTGCTGCCGGTATACCTCGGGATTGAAATAGGGTCCCGGCATCAGACCATCCCGCCATCCCTGAAGGAGATAGTGGGCAAACGGGTTTGGCACCAAACCAGCGGGGAAATAACGATGCAGATAGAAAGCCGCATCGAACAGCGGATACGGATCCGCCGGCAGGCCGATCAGCCGGCCGGTCCTGCCGGTGCTTGTGGAAAACAGGCGATAGTCAAGAAAATAGACGAGAAGGGGGTCGGCCGTTTCACCAGCCCCGGCCACCAAGCGTTGCAACAAAAAGAGATTGACGGAAAATTGCGGCGCTCGTTTTTTTCCGGTCTCACGTGGAACGACTGTCTCATGGGCGGCACACAGCTCCGCCATGCCCCGCTGAAATTCAGCGTCAAACAGGTGCAGTCGTCGTACCGCCCGATAGTCCCGGTAATCTCGAGAAAGAAAAAAGAGCAGCACCTGAATGATGGCTTTCTCAGCAACCATCTCCCGACTCACGGCTTGTTCCGCGGAAACGGCAGAATCTTGCCGAGCAGTCCGCTTCGCTTCGGTTTATCGAGCCGACGTTGCTGTTCATCGATGACCGCCCGCAAGGCCGCTTCAGCCACGGCCTTGATGGTAAGCGAGATAACCACTTCAGCGACCTGCACCACCTCCTCCATCGGCAACGGCAGATGCACCTGCGGGTCATCGGTGTCGAACAAGAGGTCGTTACCGATACGCAACCGGGCATTACTGCGCACCGTCGCCGGATCAACCAGTCGATTTCCCCCGCTGCCGTGCACCTCGATCGAGTCCAGCGTGAGCCGGACCGGGCAGTCGATCGGATCGAAACGAAGTGCACGCCGCCCAGGAAATCCGGCAAGCGTAAAGTGAAGCGTCTGACTGCCGACCACCACCTTTCGGGCAATGCTCTGGTCGTCGCTCAACCCGGCGCCGCTATCGATATAGAGCCGAGCGGTGCGATACGGCTCCCGATCGGCCAGTAACGCCTCCAGCCAGACTTCGATATGGTCGCCGATAAACGCCGTGTGTCGCTGGTAAATTCGTTTAAACATCGAGATCTTCTGCTGTTTATCCTTGCTGCGCACCATCGAGTCGGGCGACACTCGGTAAAAGAAATAGCGGCCGTCGAGTCGTTTAACCTGCCGGCCGCGTTCGATGAGCGACAACCAGAATTCATAATCCTCCCAACCATAGCGCATGCCGGGATCATAACCGCCGACCAGTTCCCAGTCCGCTCGGCGAAATAAGGCGGTGCAGAAGATGACGTTATCGCGCAGCATTTCTTCGAGAGAATAATCGGGGAGATGCCAATCCCCTTCAACGGCGCCAAACAGCCGAGCCCGGCAATAGACGATGCCGATATCCGGCTCGGCGTCAAGAACGGCTACCGCTTCTTGAAGGTATGACGGGGCGATCCGGTCATCGGCATCAAGCGGCAGGATATAGCGGCCGGTGGCCGCCGCAATGCCGTTATTGCGGGCGGCAGCCAAGCCCTGATTGGCGGTGATGATAACGCTCGTCTTCTCCCGCTGGTACGTCGCCAACTTGTGCCGGGTCGCCGGGTCAGTCGAACCGTCATCGACGACGACGATCTCGACATCATCGAAGTGTTGTGCAAGAACGGAATCGATCGCCTCGTCAACAAATGCTCCCTGATTGAAACAGGGGATGATCACGCTTACGGTTGGCATGACAGTGAACCGGACTCTCGTTAACGCCGCCGGGGCTTGAAGCGGTGTCTGTGCCGAACATCGGCTTCAGACACCGCAGCCATACTACCTTGTTTTTCCGGCCAGGTAAACGGTGATTGCCGGAGGCAAAACGGCTCACCCCGGCGCCGTGAGCCGTTTTGCCGGGGCGATATCAGCGGCGAACAACGCCGCCCCTCGCTTCATGGCGCAAAAATCTCCGCACATGGTGCAGGTTGCCGCATCATCAGGCGTCCGGCTGTCCCTGATGGAGCGGGCAATCTCCGGAAACAGCAACCGACTCAGATGCGTCTGCCAATCCGCATCGCGTCGAGCCATGGCGACCTGCTTTTCATTGTCCCTTCGGTCCGGGTATTTTGCGAGATCACCAATCCGCGCCGCCAGCCGGGTGACCCTGATTCCCTCCCGGACATCGTCGACACCGGGCAGGGCCAGGTGCTCGGCAGGGGTGATATAACAGAGCAGGTCGGCTCCATGTCGCGCCGCATGAGCCGCGCCGATTGCGGCGGTGACGTGATCATAGCCAGCGCCTGAGTCGGCCGGCAGCGGGCCGAGTACATAATAAGGCGAGCCGCCGCTCATCGCTTTTTCCAACATGATATTACCGGCGATTTCATCAAGCGGCACATGCCCCGGCCCTTCAACCATGGTCTGGCAGCCCATCTCCCGGCCCAACTCGGCGAGTTCGCAATTGATCACCATCTCCGCCATCTGCGCCCGATCGTGGCTGTCGTGAATCGCTCCCGCCCGAATACCGTTGCCCAGCGACAGCACCGCATCGTATTTTTTGAGCAGGGCACAGACCCGGTCAAATTGTTCGTAAAGGGGATTTTCCCGATTATGATACGCCATCCAGGATACCATGAAGGTACCGCCCTTGGAGACCAGACCACCGTAGCGAAACCCCTGCTTGCGGAGCCGCTCGATGGAAAATCGGTTAATCCCGCAATGGATCGCCATAAACGAGATGCCATCCTGTAATTGACGCTCAATCAGCTCAAAGAGATACTCGGGATCGAGTTTATTGGGATTCCGGTAGCGTCGAGCAGCTTCAGCAAAGGCCTGATAGAGCGGCACGTTGCCGACCGGCAATTCGGTTGCCGCGAGCACGGACCGGCGAATGAGATCAAGATCCCCGGCAGTGGATAACTCCATCAGGGTATCGGCCTGTTCAGCTTCGGCAACCCGGGCCTTGGTCTGCTCCAGATCGAGATCGACGATATCCGACGAGGTGCCGATCGATGCGTTGACCTTCGTCCGCAGGCCGCTGCCGATCCCGACGACCCGCCGCCCGCGGGCGGCGCCGATCGGAATGACGATCCGGCCCGCGGCCACTCCGGCTCTTATCTCCTCTGCGAAACATCCCTCCTGTTCGGCGACCTGGCGCATCGGTGGCGTCACCGTCAGTTCCCGGGCATACTCGATTTGCGTTTTCATAACCACTCCTTGTTCAGCTGATCCGCAGCAGTGGGCATAAAAAAAGTCCGCACCGGACACTGATCCGATACGGACTTTACGCGGACAACGAAAGTTTCTTGCAGCCAGGCAGGTCTTCTGACTTGCGGATCATCCTCCGACGCGCCTTCCCGCTCCCCGGTCAACAACCGGACAACAGTGGCATGATGCGCCGTTGTCCCCGCTTACAGCGCCGGCCCAACGTCATGGATTTCCACCATGTTCCCTTTTCACCGCTGCCGCAGCAGCGACACCTGGCATGCTCTGTCGCCTATCTCAATACCGTTTTGTTCCTGCTCCTGTAAAGAAAAAAGCTTCGTTATAATCGGTTTTGCAGGTGTCGATACAGCTCGAGGTCGTAACGGACCAGGGGGAGCAACGCGGCACGGTTATCAGGATGAGCGATATCGAAGAGCGGCGGTGCCGCGGAACGATTGAGACGGGAATTCTCGGGAACCGGACTGATCCGGTATCGTTGCCCGAACTGTTCGAGAAATTCCCGATACCGCTCGGTCAACCCGATCAGCGAGAAATGGTCGAGATTGGCGAGCGCCTGCCGAAGATCACGGTGGTCGACCCGCGGTGGCAGAGAATCAAGGAAATAGCGGGTCTGCATATTGTCGAGAAAGGCGGCCTGCAGGTGATCAAGGTCGGCGACAAACGTTGCGAGGGCAGCCGGGCTTGTCATATCGATCTCACTGAGCCGGTGGCCAAGCTCGATGATGGCCGGGTTATGCATGCGGAAGTAGTTATCCTCCGGCGTCCGGGCGGTCTGCATCAACCACGAGAGGTGTGAATGCAGGTGCGCATACGGCTCCCGGACAATGGTCAATAGATCTGCCTTCTCGAGGTTGAAACAACGTTTCCAGGTACCGACCGGCAGGTGACCTGCCAGATAGCGATACTCATCGGGCAGCGAACGGAAACGCGCCATTTCGAGCAATTCGATATGCGCCGCCCCCCGATCCTTCGGCAATGCCGCCTGCAGCCAGGTAACAAACGAGGTGCCGGCAGTCTTCGGGATATGCATGAACAGGATGGTGCGCTCGTTTCGCCCGCTGCGCAGCCGGTTGCGCAGACGGGTAATAATCGCGGCCATGCCGACCGGCCGGCCGGTGGCCGTTGAGATACGCAGCAGCGGCAGCAACGATTCGGCGGCGCGTAGCTCGACAACCGCGCCAGCCGGCAACTCCCGGTGCTGATCAAGAATCATCTCAAACCCGCAATGGCCGGTGGTATGGAACCCCAGCGCCTTGAGATCCTCGCGAAACCGGTCGGCAGTTGTCTCTGCGACCAGCCGACCATCCAGAAAACAGGAGAGTCGAACCGGCCTGCCCGGGCGGAAGCGCCGATAGCACCAACCGGACAGGTACTTGGCATTGACGCGATCAATGGCTATTTTGTAGAACGGATTCATGGCAGCGTGAAGCACCTGTAATGGTTCTCCGAACCGGCGTACGGCCTTGCACTCGCCGTTTGGAGTCCTCCCTTTTCTAGTCAATCGTCGCCGGCAAGTAAAGATACAAAACGAACCAGGCACCGCCCCCATTCATTTTCCACGCACCGGACGCCCATGCTCGACCAGAATTTCCTGACCACGGTTCCCCATGCACCCGGGGTGTATCAGATGCTCGACCGATCCTCGACGGTTATTTACGTCGGCAAAGCAAAAGATCTGGCCAAGCGACTCGCCTCCTACGTCCATCATGCCGGGCCGGCAACCAGTAAAACGGCGGTGATGCTCGGCCATGTCGAGCGCGTCGATCTGCTGATCACCCATACCGAAAAAGAGGCGCTGATCCTCGAATCGTCCCTGATCAAACGACATCGGCCGAAATACAATGTTATCCTGCGCGACGATAAAAGCTACCCGCTGATCAAGGTCACCGTCCAGGAAGCCTGGCCCCGGGTCTTCATGAGCCGCCGGAAGAAAAACGACGGCGCCCGGTATTTCGGCCCCTATTCCTCGTCCTCGGCGATGTGGTCCACCCTGCGCTTATTGATGACCCTTTTTCCGCTGCGGCGCTGCAAAGGAGGCGACCTGCGACAACGCAAACGCCCCTGTCTCAACTTTCAGATGAACCGCTGCCTGGCGCCCTGCGCCGGCAAAGCCGATCACACCGACTATCTCGCCATGGTCGATCAGGTGCTCCTGTTTCTCGAGGGCCGTTGTGGACACCTGCTGCGCAGCCTGGAAAAGGAGATGCACAAAGCGGCCGAAGGCCTCGACTTCGAACGTGCCGCGTTGCTCCGTGATCGGCTCGCCGCCGTTAAAGAGACCCTTGAGAAACAACTGGTTATCTCGCAGGCCGGCAAAGATCGCGATGTCTTCGGCTATGCCCGTCACCAGACGGCGGTAGCCGTTGTCCTGCTCATGATACGCGACGGCGTGATCACCGGCAGCCGACGATTCCATCTCGACGACCCGTACGGCGACGATCCGGTTATTCTGGCCCAGGTCCTGAAGCAGCTCTATGATGATCGCGTCGTACCGCCACCGCACTTGTTTCTCCCGTTTGCCATCGAAGACCAGGGACTGATCACCGAACGCCTCGAAGACCTGGCCGGCAGGAAGATTGCACTCACCGTGCCGCAACGCGGCGATGGACAGAAACTGGTGGCAATGGCCGAGGCCAACGCCCGGCAGCTCTTTGAGGAAACGGGACGGAAACAGCGCTCCTGGCAGACCTTGGCGGAACTGATGGCCGCCAAGCTACGTCTTTCCTCCCCCCCGGAGACGATCGAGTGCCTCGACATCTCGAATCTCGGCGGCAGCCATGCAATCGGCTCCCTGGTTCGCTTCGCCGACGGCGAGCCGGATACCCGTTTCTTTCGCCATTACCGCATCACCGGCGTCAGCGGCCCGGACGATTATGCGATGATGAGCGAGGTGTTGCACCGCCGTTTTAGTCGGGCGCTGGAAAAAAACGATTTGCCCGATCTGTTCATGGTCGACGGCGGCCGGGGACAGCTCGGGGTCGCCGAGGCCGTGCTGCGCGATCTCGGCCTGACCACGGCCGTCACGCTGCTCGGTATCGCCAAAGAGCGAAATGATGAGGGCGAAAAACTCTACAAGCCCGGCCGGAAAAATCCCATTGTGCTGCCCGGCTACAACCCGGTGCTGCTTTTTCTGATGCGGGTGCGGGACGAAGCACATCGGTTCGGCGTCACTACCCATCGCTCGCTGCGGCGCAAGCACACGCTGTCCTCCCGGCTTGACCGTATTCCGGGGATCGGTGCGGCCCGCAGGAAACTGTTGTTGCGCCGGATCGGCAGCGTCAAACGCATCGCCCAGGCATCAGTTGAGGAGTTGCAGGCGGTGGACGGCATCGGGCCGGGACTGGCCCGGACAATCCATGCGGCATTACGCTCTGCGGAACTCAACGGTGAAGCCGTGCCAGACGATCATGATGTGCCAGCAGCGCATGCAGCACAACCACCGCCGTTTCGACCCTGAGAATCCGCGGCCCGAGGGAAAACGACCGGAAACCATTATCGATCAGGCACCCCACTTCGTAGTCGGTCCAGCCTCCCTCCGGCCCGATGGCCAACAGATCACGGCCCGTACGTGGCCGCCACACGCTCTCCAGCGACTGCTCGGCACCGGGGTGGGCGACCAGCAGCTGCCGATAGGCACCCCGGCAACGGGGTAATTCCTGTTCGATAAACGGCTTGAACCCCCGCTGCACAAAGACCTCCGGAACACGGGTATCGACCGCCTGCTCAAGCCCGGCAAGCAGGTGTTCCCGAAGCTGTGAACCGGCCAGCAACGACGCGTCCCAGAAGCTCTTCTCCACCCGCGTTGCATTGACCAGATACAGCCGGCCTATGCCCAGGGCGGCGAGCTGGCTGAGAATACGCTTGAGCATGATCGGCCGGGGCAGCCCGAGGGCGATATCGATGAGCGGCGCCGGCGGCGGGTCGGTGTGGGCATCGACGACCAGCGTCACCATTCGGGGAGCATGACGGTGGATGTTTTTTATCGTGCCATGTCCGATTTTTCCGTTTATTATCCCTATTTTGACCTGGTCACCCGGTTGCGATCGCAGCACTTTGACGATATGATCGGCTTGCCGGCCGACTAATCGCACCTGGTTATCGACAATCTCTGCCGGCTCGAGCAAAATGATATTCATTGCGTTTTCAAACGGGTTCCGGTGGAACCGGCATCCCGTCCACACCGGTTGTCTGTGGTTGTCACCATGAGACTGCTTTACAATGCACTGCTCATCGGTGTTTCTCCGTTGCTGCTGCTTCTTGTATCGGTCATTCTGCTGCTCCGGCCGGAAAAACGCCACACCCTGCCGTCGCGCTTCGGCCGCGGCCTGGTTGCACCGCCCCGCCGGCCTGCCGGGGTCATCTGGGTTCACGCCCTTTCCGTCGGTGAAGTAACCTCGGCAATCCCGCTGGTCGCCGCACTGCGCAACGAATTCCCCGAACACACCCTGCTCTTCTCCGCCACCACCGCCACCGGCCAAGACCTTGCCAGAGAGCGAGTTCGGCCGTATGTCGATGCCCTGGTCGCCTTCCCGGTCGATATCGTACCGGTCGTTCGACGCTTTATCAAACGGTTGCGGCCGAATCTTTTCATTCTCGTGGAAACCGATTTCTGGCCGAATCTGCTGTTTGAATTGTCCGCAGCAGGTATTCCCACCCTGCTCGTCAACGGCCGGGTCTCAGCCCGTTCGATGCGGTCCTATCGCCGTTTCGCTCCGTTGTTCCGGCCGCTGTTCAACCAATTCCGTTTGCTGTGCATGCAGACTGCCGCCGATACCGCAGCCATGGAGCAGTTGGGCATTGCCCGTGAGAAGTTGACCGCCCTGGGCAATCTCAAGTTTGCACCGGTCCCGGAGCCCGTTGCTCGATACCGAACGGTAGATCTTGGTTCCCGGCCGGCCGGCCACGCTCTGCTGCTCTGCGGTTCGACCCACCCCGGTGAAGAAGATCTCATCCTTTCCAGCTTCAGAGCCATACACGCCGCCGATGGTGCCATCCATCTGGCGATCGCACCACGCCGCATCGAACGCTGTGAAGAGCTTATCACCCTAGCCAACGAATTCGGATTCACCGCCACGAAACTGACGGCGGCTTCCCGATCACCGGCAACGGTCACCATAATCGATACCATCGGTGATCTGCCAGCGCTTTATCGCCTGGCCGACATTGCTCTGATCGGCGGCAGTCTTGTCGATCAGGGCGGCCATAACCCGCTGGAAGCCGCCCGACATGGCTGCCCGATCCTGTTCGGCCCCTACATGGAGGACTTTGCCGAAATCAGCGACGAATTGCTGCGCTGCCGGGCGGCAATCACCGTCACCGATGAAACCAGTCTGGCAACGACCGTCAAGGCCCTGCTGAACTCACCTGAGCATCGCCGCCGGATGGGCGATCAAGCCATCGCCTGCCTGCAGCGCCGCAGCAAAGTCATCGAGGCGCACCTGGCAGCGATCAAAGCTTTGCTGTGAATTTTCTCCTCCACCGCTGCCACACCAACCTGCTGATTGTCGTCTGTCTAGCCTACGCCTGTGGCATCGTTTTGAGCGGCCAGGCGGCTGTCGCCGATCCATTGCCGGGTGCCGCGGCACTGATCTTCTGGTTGTTGACGCTGCTGGCCTGGCTGCGCCGCCACCCCGCGGCAACCCTGGTCTTTCTCATCCTCTGTTTCCTGGCCCTGGGCTGCTGGCGCGCCACGGTGGACCGCTCAATTTCGGTGAGTGACGGCGAACTTGCCCACCTGGCCGCCACGACACCAGACACCGTGGTCGTCGGCGTGCTCGATCGGTTGGTCACGGGCGACGCTACCGGCAGCAAAGCGGTCATTGCCATCCACCGCGTCAATCTCCCCCGGCAGCACGCTTTGATCCCGATGGCCGGTCGCGTCCTCTTGACGGTGAAGGGGACCTGGCCACCGACCATCAAGCCGGGTGACAACCTCGTGGTCCGGGCGACGCTCCGGTTGCCTCCCACGGCGACTACGCCCGGTACCTTCGATTATCGCCGCTACCTGGCAGGCAGACAAATAGCGGCTGTCGGTACGGTAGCCTCACCACTGTTCATTCAACCACTCATCGATTCATCGGCAGCGGCCGACCCGACCATCAGCCGGCGCATAGAACGGCTCCGCACCGCCATCGCCGCAAGGATCGACACTGTTCTGCCCGGAGAAACCGGGGCCCTCTATCGAGCGCTGTTGATCGGCGACCGTTCCGCCCTTGCCCCGCAGACCATGGAGTCGTTCAAAGGGGCCGGTGTGATGCACATCCTTGCAATCTCGGGTCTCCATCTCGGCCTGCTCACCTTTTTCCTCTTCCATGTCATCTATTGGCTGATGCGCCGCTCCACGAGACTGCTGCTCAACCTGGATGCGAAAAAGCTCTCAATGGTGCTCTGCATCCCGCCCCTGCTCAGCTACACGCTGCTCGCCGGAGCACAGCCACCGGTGCTGCGCTCGTTTATCATGACCTTGTTTGTCGTCGTCGCGCTGGCGAGTGATCGATTGCGCTCACCGTTTACCGTCCTGGCCGGTGCCGCGTTGTTCATCCTGCTCTTTGCGCCACTCACGCTGATGAGTGCATCGTTTCAGTTATCGTTTGCCGCCGTCGGCGGCATCGTGCTGATCGCCACCCCGGTCTGGCGCCGCTTTGAGACAACCACACCGTCGACGCCATCGCGACGCAGAACCGTCTATCGCTGGCTGCTCACCGGTGTTGCCGTCAGTGGAGCGGCAACAATAGCCACCGCTCCCCTGCTGCTCTATCACTTCAACCGGCTGGCCACCACCGGCATTGCCGCCAATCTCGTGGTCGAACCGCTCGTCTGTTTCTGGGCTATGCCGTTTGGATTTGTGGCCCTTGCCGTGCTGCCGATCGCGCCGCAGCTCGCCGATTTCTGTCTGCAGGCCGGGACGGGTGCACTGAGCGCAGCCCTGCATGTCTCAATGTTTTTCAGTGAGTTGCGCTGGAGTACCGTCTGGCTGCCGGCGCCGCCGATCTGGGCGATCGCCTGCTACTACGGCTCGCTGCTGCTGCTGTTTGCCGGTCCACCGCGGCCACGCCGTACCGGCACCGCCCTGCTGCTCCTCAGCGTGTGCCTGATGAGCTTTTTCCACCCGCTGACCGGCATCATGGACACCTTTCGCAGCAACGACCGCATCTCATTTATCGACGTTGGCCACGGGAGCAGCGTACTCATTGAATTAACCGATGGTCGGACGCTGCTGGCTGATAGCGGCTGTCGCAGTTCGCCCGGATTCGACTGCGGCGCCGCTATCATTGCCCCCTATCTCTGGCACCGGCGCATCGCCCGGGTTGACGATATCATCGTTTCCCACGCCGATGCCGACCATTATAACGGGATCCCCGCCTTGCTCAGCCGCTTTCGCGTGAGGCGACTCTGGCTGCCGTACCTTGACGAGCACAAGCAGGGTTATGATGAGCTCTGCAGACTGGCGAAAGAACGAGGAGTGGAATTGCACTTTCCGGAAGGCGGTCAGTTCATCGAGACGACTCATCATCGCCTGATGGTGCTCGGGGCAGCGACCGGGCCGCCGCAACAGCGGATGTGGTCAAGAGCTCCCGCTGCCACTGAAGACGACAACGGTTTGGTTATCAGCATGCAAACGCCGACCTTTTCGGTTCTGTTGCCAGGTGATATCGGCGTTGCTCGAGAACAGGAACTGCTGGCAGCAGGGGAGCAGGTCCAGGCCGACATTCTGTTGTCCCCGCATCACGGCTCGGCGACATCAAACTCCGCCGCATTCCTGGCGGCGGTTGCACCCCGTTACCTGATCGTTTCTACCGGTGACCGGACGCGCGGATTGTTTCCGTCTGCCGAACTGCGGAGCTATGCGGAAGCGACCGGCATAACCCTGCTGACCACGGCCGATAACGGAACCATTGTGGTGACCGGCACGGCAGACGGCTACCGGGTGGATACCTTCCGGCAGCTTACCGGGAGAGATCGTGCCGGACAAACCGAGGCCGCCGCCTCAGACTTCGGTAAAGTCGGACGGCGGTTTGCGCAGGAATTTGAGGAACTTTGATTTCTCGATGGAATTGGAATAGGCATCGTCCGGGCTGATCATCTTCTTTTCCAAAAAGCCCATGATGGCATCATCCATGGTCTGCATCCCATACTTCTTCCCGGTCTGCATGGACGACAGGATCTGATAGGTTTTCCCTTCACGAATCAGGTTGCGCACCGCCGGCGTCGCAATCAGGATCTCCAGCGCAGCGACACGGCCTTTGATGTCAGTGCGCTTGAACAGGGTCTGCGACACAACCGCTTTGAGCGCGTCGGCCAGGGTAGAACGAACCTGGCCTTGTTGTGTTGCCGGGAAGATCTCGATAACACGGTCAACGGTTTTCATTGCATTGAGGGTATGCAGGGTGGCGAAAACAAGGTGACCGGTCATGGCCGCCTCCATGGCCAGCGAGATCGTTTCCAGATCCCGCATCTCACCTACCATGATAATGTCCGGGTCTTCACGAAGCGCGCCGCGCAGCGCCTGGGCGAACCCTTTCGTATGGGTGCCGATCTCCCGGTGGTTGATCAGACACTTCTGACTTTTATGGACAAATTCGATGGGGTCCTCGATGGTCAGAATGTGATGTTTGCGCGCCTTGTTGGCTTCATCGACAATGGCCGCAAGCGTCGTCGATTTACCGGAGCCGGTCGGTCCGGTGACGAGAACGAGACCTTTTGGCAGATAGGCAAGCCGAGAGATGACCTTTGGCAGACCAAGCTGCTCACAAGTCAGGATTTCGCTGGGAATCTCACGGAACACAGCGCCGATCCCATATTTCTGCTGAAAAAAATTGCAACGATAACGGGCAAGGCCGGGGATCTCGTAACCGAAATCGATATCACCCGTTTCCTCGAACATCTTGATCTTGTCTTCCGGGCAGATCTCATAGAGCATCGACTTGAGTTCGTCGTTGCTCATTTTCTTGAACTTGACGCGCTCCATATCGCCGCGAATTCTCAAGACCGGCTGCTGGTCTGCGACCATATGCAGGTCCGAGGCTCCTTCATCATTCATCAGTTTGAAAAATGCATCGATTTGCGCCATGCCCGTACCTCTGTAAAAGGCTGATCTGCGTTAAACCGTTCCCGCGAGATACTACCGCAGCACTCAAGAAACTGTCATGAACCGGTCACCTGTTCTTTGATGTAGGAAACCACCTCGTCGGCATCATCAATGACTTTGAACAACCGGGGATCTTCCTCGCTGATCATTCCTCCGGCCAGCAAGTTGGCGTGAATCCATTCAACCAGACCACCCCAGAAGGAGCTGCCGACAAGCACCACCGGAAACGGCTTGATCCGTTGTGTTTGAATAAGCGTGATCGCTTCAAACAACTCATCGAGCGAGCCGAACCCTCCCGGCATGCAGATAAATGCCGACGAGTATTTCATAAACATCACTTTTCTAACAAAAAAATATTTGAAATGTAAAGGGAAATTGGCATACGGGTTGGGTTCCTGTTCATGCGGCAGACTGATATTGAGCCCGATCGAAACGCCGCACGCCTCACTGGCGCCTCTATTGGCCGCCTCCATGATCCCCGGACCGCCGCCGGTGACGATCGCATAGTTGGCTGATACCAGTTTGAAAGCGATGTCCCGGGCCAATTGATACCACGGATGATCTTCCTTGAGCCGCGCCGACCCGTAGATCGTTATAGCCGGAATGTCAACGGCGGACAGCGCATCGAATCCATCGACAAATTCCGCCATGATCCTGAACATTCGCCAGGAATCACCGACAACGGTATTATCCAGGGCATATTTGGGCTCCCGCTTAATTCTCCTGCGCTCCATGCATTCCATCATCAGTCCTTGTGTCGTTTATTAGTTGAGCAGCGAACGTGCTTCCGCCACCAGTTTTTCCGGTGCTTCCGGGTTATTCAGCACCTTTTTCAGGTATCGCCATGCCTGTTGTCTGCGACCGAGGCGATGGTAAATCGTACCCAGGACATGACCGGCCTCGACTCGCGTCTTGCGTGCTTTCGTGCAGTGCCGGACTTGCTTCAGCGCTTCGTCGTACCGGCCGGTGGCAGCCAAGACCTTGCCCCAACGCAAAACCAGCTCGGTATTCCGCTCATCGATTTCAACGGCTTTTTCGCAAAATCGCAAGGCAATCTCATCACCTTCTCCCTGGAGCAGATACAATTCCCCGAGCAGGCTGAGCGATTCGGCATCGAACTCATCGTACACCAGGGCCCGTTGCAACCAGGGCACCGCTTGATCCAGCTGCTCCAATCGATAATACGCAATACCGATATAGCGACAACATCCATCGACCGATCTGCTGTCGGGTCGCCGCTGGTGCCATGACTGAAAGGTCTCGATACATGATTGATACAAGCCGAGACAAAATTGTGAAAAGCCGAGTTGGAACAACAGATCGTCAATCACGTTGGCAGCGTCATCATCTGCAGCATCGAAAACGGCGCGTGCGCTGCTGAATGAGGCCACCGCTTCCTGGTGCCGACCGACCGATTGGCTGCCGAGCCCCCGGTTGTAAAGGGCCATAAAATTGTCGGGCTCAACCTGTAACACCTGATCAAATTGCTTCAAGGCCTCGACGGTCCGGTTCATCATCCCATAGGTTACGCCGAGGCTGTTGAGCAGGTTCACATCAGTCGGCGCCAGCAACAAGCCGCGCCGATACTCCCGTGCCGCTGCCGCCCAGTCCCCTTCGGCGAAATAGACATCGCCGCTGACATTGAGGCTGATGTTATCAAAGACAACAATGCTTGCCGGCCCGAGCAGCGTCGCGTGCGCCAATGCTTTCTGGGCGTTTCCGACAATAGCCGCCGTTGTTGCCCCCTGCTCCGGAAACGCACTGATCCCCACGGAAACAGTACCTCGTTGCGGATCGGCGGCAAGCATACGCTCGCAAACCGTAGCCGCCCAGGACCGGGCCGTTTTCGCACAGAACCCAGGTTTAACGACCATATACCCATTCTCGGCAGAGATCGGTTGTTCGTCGGTTAACACGTGCTGGAACCATGGTGCGGTTTGCTCATCCGTCTTATCGGGCCTGAAGAGAAGCAGCGAATAGGTCGGCAATTGTCGGCAACGACGCTGTACCTTGGCAAGAACGCCGCGAGAAAATGAGCGCAGCGGAAAATGGCCGGGATTGATCAGGACATCATAATCACAAAACGCGAACGGACCCCGCCGGCAGGCAACATGCAGGGCCCGCCACGCCTCATCAATCGGCAGCCGATAGCGCTCCCGCTGCGTCGTACCGTCAGGCCGAGACAACAACAGGCTGCTGCTGCCGCAATGGACCCGTCGACACCCTTTGTTTTTCAAGGCGGAGATCAGAGATGAACAGAAGGATTTCAAAATCAGCCGCTGTCGACCGCTGATGAGATAGGCAAAGATCCCCATACCGACATGAAAGAGAGGAAAGGCCCGGTGGTCATAGGCGCTCAGCAGCCCTGCAATTGCCTTCGCCTGCGCCAGGGAATCACGGGGGGAGCGCGCCGCCGCCATCGCTTCGACGAGTACGACATGAAAATCATCACGCGCCTCCATCCGTGCGGCCGCCCCGAGAAACAGCGTTGCGCCGTAGGTACCGGTTAACGGATCGCTGTGACGAGCTTTTATCGCGAGCAAAGAAGACCAGATCGTCGCTGCGGTGTCGATGAGCCAATCCCCGGACATTTTTTTCAGGGCCAGCGGATCGAGGCCGGATGCGACAACCAGCGGCCGGTCCGCCCCGGCGACCGGCGCCGGAAAAACGATCGTTTGCGGACCTGTTTTCTCGGGTATCCCTGAACGTGAGGCCCGTTGTAAGGCCGTTTCACGCTGTTTATTTTCCTGATCACCGGCAGCTGCGTGCGCTTCTTGAGGCATAAGGATTTCAAGCGTCCCAACCGTCGGCACGGCAGCGAAAAAGGCGTTGCGGATATGCTCGGCAAAGACCTCGAAATCAACAACCGTCAACGATCTGCCGCCGGATGACAACGGGAATAATTCAAACGGCATGACAAACCGCCTCAGGCCGGGAGATCGGTGCAAGAAACGCTTTTCCCGGCACCATACCCGGTGACCGATTCGCGTCAGTGATGATTGGCGGCAAAAAACGGACGATCATAGATCTGCGCCGAAATATGAAACGAGGTGGTCGGCCAGTTCCGCCGTCTCGTGATCCTGGATGGTTCGACAATCGATAAGAAAGCCATTGTGTTCGACCCGGCCGATCAACGGCACCGGCAATGAGCGAAAGTCCCGTTCCAGTGTGCTTACCGACCGATCGAGCGGCAGCAGTTCGACGGCCCAGCTGTCCCGACCATATTCGGGCAACGCGCCGCCGCCGACCCGGGAAACGGTCGGAACGATTCGCACCGTGCAGCAGGGCGCCACACGTGTCCCGATTCTTCTAAGCAGGCGGCGGGCCCGTTTTTTGATGGTCTCGGCCGGCTCGCCGATCATTCGCAAGGTTGGAATGTCCCTGCGGGCCCCGGTCACGTCATAGTACGACCGCAGCGTCATTTCCAGCGCCGCCAGGGTAAATTTATCGATCCGCACCGCACGGTTCAGCGGGTTACGCTTGATGCGATCGATTATATCTTTTTTCCCGACGATAATACCGGCCTGCGGCCCCCCCAATAATTTGTCGCCGCTGAAGGTCACCACGTCGACACCGGCGGCAAGCACCTCCTGCACGGTCGGTTCAACCGGCAATCCGAATTGGGACAAGTCGACGAAACTGCCGCTGCCGAGATCTTCCATTACCGCAATGTTCCGTGCCCTGCCGAGTGCAACCAGCTCTTCTGCGGCAACCTTGGCCGTAAAGCCGATCAACCGGAAATTCGAGGTGTGGACCCGCAGCAGCAACGCAGTCTGCTCGCTTATGGCGCGTTCATAATCAAAACGATGCGTCCGGTTGGTCGCTCCAACCTCGACCAGGATCGCGCCGCTTTTGGCCATAACGTCAGGTATCCGAAACGAACCGCCGATTTCCACCAGTTCGCCGCGGGAGACGATTACCTCTTTGCCCCTGGCGATGGTCTCGAGGGCAATGAGAACGGCGGCCGCATTGTTGTTGACGACAAGCGCCGCTTCGGCACCGGTGAGATCGCAGATAATTTCTTCGACCAGCGCATATCGGCTCCCCCGCTTGCCGGTCCGCAGATCGAATTCAAGGTTGGTAAAATGGCCGGCGGCTACGGCGAGTTGATCGACAGCCGCTTGAGACAACAAAGAGCGACCGAGATTGGTATGAATCACCACCCCGGAGCCATTGAATACCCGGCGAAAACGAGGCGTCATCAAGCCGACCAGGTCGGTAATGAACAACTGTCGCCAAGCGGACTGATCTGCCGGGATATCGATCTCTCCTCCCGCCAGAATCGCCTTGCGGACCCTTTCAATGACAGCCTGAACGGCCTGCTTGGCCAGTCTGAGCGGGATGGCATTGGCGCTGACATGGTCGGCGAGATCAAGCAGACACTCGTCCACCTTCGGCAATGTTCGAAGCAATTCATGTGTTTGGTTCATTGAGAAACACAGGCTGAGATTAGCAATGTGGCTTCTATCTGCCATGATTACCGCACAATAGCAAGAGCGATGCCCGGCGGACAACGTTTTTTTCCGACGGCCCGGACCTCCTGGCTGGATGGGCACGAGGCAGCACGAAGCTGCACACCGGGAAAGAAACGGTGGAACGATTCTGCGCCCGGCTGCAGCGCTGCAGCCCGATCGGCTGAGCTCCGCAGCCGGCTTCGCCATGATGTTCATGTGTCGTTGTGCCGTTCAGTCATGGGGGGTAATCTTTTATCACGATTCACCCATTTCGGTAAAAACCTATTGACAAGGTCGGACCGGTCACGTAGTATGCCGCGGTCCTGACGG
>CAZSOA010000035.1:0-25946 GCA_964608305.1 uncultured Desulfofustis sp.
ATGAGCCGTCCGCCTTCAGGAGGCTTCTGTTTTCTACTTATTCATTCAAACAGCAGGAACACTTCTCGCCGATCGTTGCGTCCATTTCGGACATATCGCCGACCGCCGCAGTTATATGGAGTTGCTTGCCCGCGGCACGCTGGTTGTTTCCACCGCACGGCATGAATTTTTCGGTCTGGCCGTCATCGAAGCGGTGCGTGCCGGTTGCCGGCCGGTACTGCCGAACCGGCTGGTCTACCCGGAACTCTTTGATGACGAGTATCTCTACGAAGAAGGCGGGTTAGTGAACCATTTGAAAGCGCTCCTGGCGACTGGTGCCGTGTTGGAATCGGCACAGGTTCGGGCGATGACCGAACGGTTTTCCTGGACGGCATTGCTGCCGCACTACCGTCGCTGGCTTCAGATCGATACGGCAATGGGTAACAGTGGGCAATGAGAATAAGACGTCATGCGTCAACGGCCCTGCTGCCGTCGCGCGAAATCGAGCATGCGCTGAATCGGGATCCGAGCCCGCGTCGCAAGCTCGGTTGAAACTGAAATCTCATTGGTGCCGTGCTGCAGGGTGGTGAGCAGATTCTGGAGCGAATTCATGCCCATCCAGGGGCATCGGGCGCAACTCTGGCAGGTCGCACCATCGCCCTCCGTCGGTGCTTCCAATAATCGTTTGTCCGGCGCCAGTTGTTTCATCTTGTTGAAGATCCCCCGGTCCGTGGCGACGATGAAGACACGGTTCGGCAATGAAGCCACCGCATTGATCAAAGCGGTGGTAGAACCGACGATGTCAGCCTGAGCGATGACCGAAGCCGGTGATTCGGGGTGGACAAGAACGGCGGCATCCGGATGGCGGTTCCGCAATCGCTGCAATGCGGCGGAGCGAAACTCTTCATGGACGATACATGAACCGGGCCAGAAGATCATGTCGGCAGCAGTTTCCTGCTGCACATACGAGCCGAGATGACGATCAGGTGCCCAGATGATTTTTTTGCCGGCTTCTGCCAGATGTCTGACGATCGGCAGGGCGATACCGGAGGTCACCACCCAGTCGGAACGGGCCTTGACGGCAGCACTGGTGTTGGCATAGACAACGACGGTATGATCCGGATAGTGATCGCAGAATCTGCTGAAGGCATCGGCCGGACATGATTCGTCGAGCGAACAGGTGGCCTGAAGATCAGGCATCAGTATTCGTTTCTCAGGATTGAGAATCTTGGCTGTCTCGCCCATAAAACGAACACCGGCCACGATCAGCGTCTCTGCCGGATGCTCACTGCCGAACCGGGCCATCTCCAGTGAATCGGCGACGCAGCCGCCGCTGGCTTCAGCCAGATCCTGAATGCGCGCATCCGTATAGTAATGCGCGACGAGGATCGCATGGCGACGGCGCAACAGATCGGTGATTTCGTTTTTCAGCCGCGTCTCTTCGGCGGCCGACAGCTGCGGCCAGACCGGATGCGGGGGAACGGTTACGGCCGACGGTGCGAGGTTGCCCGTTATCGGTTCAGCATGTGTGGTCATTGCTACGATTATGAGAGGTGCTGACGACAATTGCCGGTGCCGGCCACCGGCAAGCACCGGCGTGAACATAGAACCGGCCGGCGTCTCGTTGCCAGCAGCACACCAGTGTCCGGTACTGATTTCGCCGTGACGATTGGGCCACATTACTACTAAATAATATGCATTCATGCAATAATTCGCCTGCAGGCCAGGGTACTTTGTCGGGAACGGCCGGGTAGCCACCTGTTCGCAGAGTCGACTTTTCCTCTTGCGCAAAGATACCGCTTCTTCTAGAGTTTTCTTTTTGCCGTTGCTTCCTCTATCTGCCGGTGCTGCCGGTGACCACGAGGGAAACCTGCCGGCACACCGATTTGGATCATAATCGGTGACGGATCAGAAGCAACGAAGCAGAGTAGCAGCAATCAAAACAGGATAGTGGTCACGCATGCATGGGTGTTGTTTTTCCACAACTTCGATTGCTGAGCAACGGGGTCAATACCACGTGTTCCCGCTTGTCCACGGTCAGATGATCATGGGCGCCGGTGGCATGCTATCGGCAAGGAGATAACAGATTCGTGGACCGTCAGGCCCCCATCGGCGGCATGATTCTGATCGGTGTTGCCGCCGTACTTTGGGGCACCACCGGGACCACCCAGGCGTTGGCGCCCGGCGACAGCTCGCCGCCGGTAATCGGCGCGCTGCGCCTGTTGGTTGGCGGTGCCGGTTTACTGCTCTATAGCCTGTTGCGTAATCCGGCTTCGCTCCGCGGGATGCCCGTTGCTTCCACACTGGCGGCCGGCGCTTTCGTGGCCGCCTATCAACTTTGTTTTTTCTGGGGCGTATCATTGACCGGCGTGGCGGTCGGCACCATGGTCGGCATCGGGTCAGCGCCGGTTTTCGCCGGCATCATTGATGCGGTGTTTATGGCCAAACGGCCTGGTCGACGCTGGTATGCGGCGACCGGTCTGGCACTGCTCGGATGCATCATGCTGCTCGGCAGTGCCGGAGGCGTGGAAATTAATCCGCTGGGCATCGTCCTTGCCGCGGGTGCAGGGCTTTCCTACAGTATCTATACCCTGTTTATGAAGCGGTTGCTTCCCGACCGGTCGGCGGAGCCGGTTGCGGCGCTGGTCTTTTGCAGCGGCGCGCTGTTCCTGCTGCCGGTTCTGGTTGTTGCTGAGCTGTCATGGGTTGTTTCTCCGGCGGGAGCAATCGTGGTGGTTCACCTGGGGCTCTTGGCAACGGCGGTTTCCTACGTGTTATTCTGCAAAGGACTGAAATATGTGCCGGTGTCGACGGCAGTGACGCTGACCCTTGCGGAGCCGTTCACTGCTGGTCTGCTCGGCTTTTTGGTGCTCGGAGAGCGGGTCAACATGGCCGGCTGGCTGGGGCTGGCGCTGATCCTGTCCGGGCTGGTTCTGTTGGCAATCCCGTCAGGCAGGTCAGGCCGGCAGCGCATCGCGACGGACGACCGATGATCGATCGGCAGACGAAGGCCTACCTCTATGGGCTTGCAGCCGTGCTCTGCTGGTCGACATCAGCGAGCGCTTTTAAGCTCAGCATGCGCCATCTTTCGGCAGCCGAGCTGTTGTTTTACGCATCCTGCTGGTCATGTCTCGTTCTCTTCGTCGTTCTCGCGCTTCAGGGCAAACTGCGCCTGGTCCTTCATGCCGACCGAGCAACCTGGAGAAAATCTCTTTTTTTTGGTTCGCTCAACCCGCTTTTTTACTATCTGGTTCTGTTAAAAGCATACGAATTATTGCCGGCCCAGCAGGCACAGCCGATCAACTACACCTGGGCTATTACGTTGTCGCTGCTGTCCGTGCCACTGCTCGGTCATCGGCTGCATCCGGCGGAGCTGGTGGCGGTTTTTATCAGCTATTTCGGCGTGTTTATTATTTCTACGAAGGGGCAGATTCTTTCCCTGGCCTTCGATAATCCGATCGGTGTCCTGCTGGCGCTTGGGTCGACCGTTATCTGGTCGGTATACTGGATCGTTAACACCAAAGATCATCGTGACCCGGTTGCCGGTCTGCTGCTCAATTTTATCTGCAGCCTGCCGCTCATCGGCGCCTATGTGCTGCTGTTTGAAGGACCGCGGCTGATTCCGCTTCCCGGCATGCTCGGCGCCGCCTATGTCGGCTGTTTCGAGATGGGGCTGGCCTTTGTCGCTTGGTTGCTGGCCATGAGGTTGACTGTTTCGACCATCCGGCTGGCTAATCTGATTTTTCTGTCACCGTTTTTATCACTTGTTTTTATCCATTACCTGGTCGGCGAAACGATTTTGCTGTCTTCGGTTGTCGGGTTATGTTTTATCATGGCCGGTCTGGCCGTGCAGGCGGTTAGTGGCCGCTGGAAGCAGAAAAAAGTCGGAGGCGAATGACGGTGGAAGACAGATCGATAGTGTGCTACGTTTTCTGCAGAGCATGGCGCTATCCTGAGCCGTATGCAAAGAATTGTTAACTGGTGAAAGAGTATGGAAGAATTGTCAAAATCGCAGAAGGCGCGATCCGCTATTGCCGCATTCAAAACCCTGGCCGATGCCCTGATCTTGACCGGCTCTTATCAGCCGTCGGGTACAACCGGCGGGAAGCTTGAGGATGCGATGCGTCAGTTCAGCCCGGAAATCTATGGTTCCATGAGTGATCCGCGGATTGTCGAACTGAAGGGCCTGGAATATGTCGTCGATCGATTACCACGAGGGATAGAAGCGTGCAACAAAATCGTCTTGACGGCCCAGGAAGACCTGGAAGGGACCTCTTTCGAGGAGATTCGACCTCTCAAACGCCGCCGTCTGTCCTATGTTGTTTCCGGCAAGGAGATCTGTTTTGTCATCACCAAGGGAACATCTGAGATTTATGATATCCTGACCCATTTGACATTCTTGAACATCGAGGCTCAGAAGATTCGTGCCCAGGCCAGTCGCCAAAGCGGTGAGATGAGTATCGAATGGGGCCAGTTGCAGGACATGGCTCAGGTCGGCAGATTTGAAGAGGGGCCCGATCTTGATCAGGCGATCTGGAATCTTTCGATCATTCTTGGCCGGACCTATCGGGAGACACGAGCTTCCTACGAATACCTCGATCAGAATCGGGCCAAGGGGTTTAATAACGGCCTGTTCCGTATCATCCACGCGCTTGGTCAGCGGATTATCAATGAAGAACAGGGCAAGGACGATCCGCTCACCATTTATTTTACGCCGTCCCTGCAGGATATTCTCGGCCATCACCGGTATGCAACCGATTGGGCGGTGGCGGTGAAGCAGACGCTCTTCGGGTTGGGCCTGCATGAGCGGCCGATTCATGTGGTCAGTGCCAATATGCACTCGTTTCGCAATGTTCTGTACGGTTACGGAGCGCTGCGCAGCGAAGGCGAACGGCCGGCGGATGATCTCTACGACATGATCCATCAATTGCGAGATCGTGATGACGAAGTTGATCGTTATGCCGTCCGGTTCGGTTTCAGCAAGCATCGGGATGCGTCCGGCTCCAGTATCGATGTCCAGGTGATTGATACCAGTCTGCTCGGTGAAGACGGTGTCCATCCGAAGGTAGTGTTGTCCTGGGACGAAATCAGAAAGACCCGGCCGGTGATTGTCGTCATGGATTACGCGTTCGGTTCGCAGGCCTATGAAGTCATGGATGAACTGCTCTGTCCGTTGGCAGAAGAAGGCACCGAATTACCACTCAACATCGCATCAATCTCGATTATGGGCAAAGCCGGTATCCTGGCGGGGAAAAAAGGCGACATCATGCTTGCCACCGCCCATGTCATGGAAGGCACCCCGCATAATTACATTCTTGACAACGATCTGTCCGAAAACGATTTTAACGGCGATATCGATGTCTACAGCGGGCCGATGGTTACGGTGCTCGGCACGTCATTACAGAATCGAGACGTGCTTGAACGGTTTCACACCTCATCATGGCAGGCAGTGGGAATCGAGATGGAAGGTGGTCATTATCAGCGGGCCATCAATGCCGCCATTATTCAGCGACGAATTCCGAAAAACCTCAAAGTGCGCTATGCTTACTATGCATCGGACAACCCGCTGGTCAGCGGTCAGACACTGGCTTCCGGGCCGATGGGGGCGGACGGGATATTTCCGACCTATTTCATAACCAAAATCATTGCTGAAAAAATTCTGCGTACCGATCATGTCCCGTAAGCATCGCTCGGCGACAAAACGCATTATTTATGCATCCCCGCTGCTTTTTGCTGCGGCGTGCGCACTGCTGGTCTTGATCATCGGTGTGTTCGCGGTCAAGAATGTCCAGCGTGAGAAGCAGATGCTGACGACGGTCCTCACCCAAGAAGGAGCGGCAATCCTCGGTTTTGTCTCTTCGTCCGCGCGATCGGTGTTGCGGAGCGCTGTTATGCGCGGTGTAGACGACGCTGCGGATTGGCGGCAGCTCCTGCAGCAAGTCATTGAAAACGGTTCCGAACACCCCCGTATCGCAGCACTGTATATTGTTGATGATGGTGGGCTGGTCTTTGCCCATAGTGAACCGGGGCAGATTGGTGCAGTGGTGCCTGCGGCGGCCCGCCGCTTTTTTGATACGGCGCAAGCGAACCAGGCGCGTATGGTGTGGCAGATAGTCGATGAGGTTGACGGGCAAGCGCTCTTTCAAGCTGCCGTTCGTCTGGCGCCTGTCTTTCCGATGGCTCACGACATGGGGCGGGGGCGGATGGGGCGAATGCATGAACGCCTTTCCACAGCCGAACAGGAACGGCTGCTCGCGGCTCTCGGGAGACAGGATCTCATTGTGGTCGCCGAGTTGCATATGGACGAATTTTCGGCGGCGATCCGCAAACAATTCATCCAGATCGGTATCTTGTCCCTGGTGCTGTTGCTCGTTGGGGCCGGCGGGATTCTGTCGTTAATGACCTTGCAGGGATTGCGTGGTTCGCATCTGCGCCTGACCAGGATGCGGGAATTCACTGAGGTTCTCGTCGCTTCACTGCCGGTCGGTATCGTCGCCACCGGTCCGGACGACCGGGTGCGTACATGCAACGAGAGTGCATCGTCGATGCTCGATCTGCAGCAGAAGCAGGTGGTCGAGCGGCCATTATCTGAAGTGTTGCCGGATCGGCTCAGAGGCCTCGATATTCTGTCGCCCGAATCCCGCAGCCATCGCGAAGTGACCCTGCCGGCCAAAGACGGCACGGAGCGATCCCTTCATATCACCCGGCTTGCACTCAAGGATCCGGCCCGGCTCCATGCCGGTACGGTGTTGCTCATTCAAGACCTGAGTCAGATCAAAAAACTGGAAAGCGAACTTGAACGGGCCGAGCGGGACGCTGCCGTCGGTCGCATGGCCGCCGGCGTTGCCCACGAGATCCGCAATCCGCTCAGTTCGATAAAAGGCCTTGCCCTGTTGCTCAAAGGGCGGTTACAGGAGGATCGTTCCGGAAAGGAAGCGCTTGATCTGTTGGTTGCGGAGGTGGAACGGCTCAATCGCAGCATCGGCGAATTGCTCGATTATGCCCGACCGGCGCAGCTGCAGCTGGAGATGGTCGAGATCGACGAGGTCGTCCGCAAGGCCGTTACCCTGTTGGGGTCGGACGCGCTGACCGGGGGTATCGCTATTGACGAAAACTACGGCTGTGCCGGTATTCAGCTGAATCTCGACGGAGACAAGTTGATCCAGGTTATTCTCAATCTTGGTCTTAATGCGATGCAGGCCATGCCGGACGGCGGTAGGGTGCGGGTAACGACCGGTCGCAAAGAAAATTTGGTTACCATCACCATTGCTGATGACGGCGCCGGTATCGAACCGGCGGTGCTGGCCCGGGTGTTTGACCCGTACTTTACGACCAAACAGAACGGCACCGGTCTCGGCCTGGCCATGTCAAAGAAAATCATCGATGATCATCGCGGCAGATTGAGCCTGTCAAGTACACCGGGAGAAGGTACTGCGGTCATCATCGAATTGCCCTGCACCGGATGACCAGAGCGCTGCCCCAAAGAACCTGAATCGGTGTTGGCCTGGTCAGGGGTCAGGACGGCAGTTCCGGCGGCGGTTGTCGCCGGGTGGCGGGGTCGGTTGTTTCAAACGGTGGTGTTGAGCCAAACAGCACTTTGACTTTTGCCAGCAGGAAGCGTATGCCGCGCCATAGTTTGGGGAGCAGCCAGATCGCCAGGGCGATGAAAATAACCAACAATACCAGAAATATTGCCGGATAGTGCAGCGCGACAACGAGACCGCCGATCACGGCGAGATCTTCGGTGACGGAGGCGACCCAGTTGCTGAAGGGCTCCGGTGAAGCGTTAATCAACACCCGTGATCCGGCTTTGACCATATGGCTTGTGGCGGAAACTGTTCCTCCGAGGATGCCGGCGGCAACGACGATGGCCGGATTGACGTCGCCAACGGCGCCGGCGGCGAGCATGACACCAGCCGGAATCCTGATGAAGGTGTGGATGGTGTCCCAGCCGGTATCCACACCCGGTGTTTTGTCGGCAAAAAATTCAACGATATACATCAGAATCGCAGCACCGATTACAAGCGGATTCTGAACGACGGCGAGCGTTTCCGGTAAGACGATGTTGCCGGAGATGCCGAGCAGACCGAGTACGGCAATGGTGGCATAGAGATTGATACCGCTGGCCCAGGCGGCACCCATGGTCAGCGCGATGGTCGCGATGAGTTGCTGGTAGGCGTCCATATGTCCCCCTTCTTGATGGGAAGACTGCTTTTATCAGACGATAGGCAGCAAGAGCGTGTGCTGCAAGCAAGGTTTTACCGTTTGCAATCGTCGGCCAGGTGATTGTTCAAGAACTCGCATTCCAGCGGGCTCAGGTCAAATTGCAGCTGGATGGTCTGCAAAAGCTCCCGCCTGCTGCGTTGCGGATGGTTTTCCAGAAGTTCACAAAAAGCCTGAACCGCTTTTTTCATTCGTCCTGATGCAAGGGGTGAACGTGGTTCGTCCGACATGGGTGCTATCTCCTCAGATCGGTTTCAGAACGATACCGGCCAGCGGCGGAACGGTTACCATACCATGGTGGTCGGCTCGGGCATGCGGCTGCGACCATGCTTTGATCGGTTGATCGCTGCAGACCGAACTGCCGCCGAACTGCCCGGCGTCGGAACAGAAAACCTGTCGATAGTTGCGGCCGCTCGGCAACCCCACACGGTAATCGAACAGAGTCTGCGGGGTATAGTTGAGCAGGCAGACGAGATGATCTTCTTCAGAGGCGCCGAACCTGGCAAAGGAAATAACCGAGTTGTCCCGGTCATCGAGGTCGAGCCAGGCAAAGCCGTGATAACTCGTATCTCGCTGCCACAACGCCGGCTCTTCGCGATAGAAATGATTGAGAGCGGCCACGTAGCTGATCATCGATCGGTGGCTTTCGAATTGTTCCGGAAGATGCCAGTCCAGGCTGCGTTTACAGTACCATTCCGATCGCTGGCCGAATTCGCATCCCATAAACAGCAGTTTCTTGCCCGGGTGGAGATACATCGTGAGTAAGAGCAGGCGCAGGTTGGCAAACTTCTGCCAGTCGTCACCGGGCATTTTCTCAAGCAATGAACGTTTTCCGTGGACGACCTCGTCATGGGAGAGCGGTAGAATGTACTGTTCGGAAAAAGCATACATCAAAGAGAAGGTCAGTGCATTGTGATGATACTTTCGGTAGAGCGGGTCTGTGCTGAAGTAGCTGAGGATATCGTTCATCCAGCCCATGTTCCATTTAAACCCAAAACCCAGCCCGCCCCGGTCGGCCGGTTTCGAAACGCCGTAGAAGCTTGTCGATTCTTCGGCGATCATCAGCGTGTCGGGAAAACGGTCGTAGATCACGGAATTCATGTGCCGGAGAAATTCGATCGCCTCCAGGTTTTCCCTTCCGCCGTAGCAGTTGGGCAGCCATTCGCCGTCACGGCGGGCATAATCGAGGTAGAGCATCGATGCAACGGCGTCGACCCGCAGTCCGTCGATATGGTATTTGTCGAGCCAGAATAAGGCGTTGGCGATTAGATAATTACTGACTTCACGGCGACCGTAATTGTAGATCAAGGTGCCCCATTCGGGGTGGGCGCCTTGGCGCGGATCTTCATGCTCATAGAGCGCCGTGCCGTCAAAGCGTACCAGGCTGTGCTCATCTTTCGGGAAATGGGCGGGAACCCAGTCGAGAATGACGCCGATGTCATGCTGATGACATCGATCGACGAAGTGCATGAAGTCATCGGGAACGCCGTGGCGGCTCGTTAGGCTGAACGGCCCGGTAACCTGGTATCCCCACGATTCGTCGAGCGGATGCTCCATTACCGGCAGCAGCTCGATATGGGTAAATCCGAGGTCGCACACATAGGGGATCAGTTGGTCGGCCAGTTCATGAAACGTGAGGAATCGCTCCGGATGATTCGGGTCGCGCCGCCATGAGCCGAGGTGTACTTCATAGATGCTGATCGGTTGTGTATAGGGCTGCCGTTCCCGTTTTTTCTGCTGCCATGTGTCATCGTGCCAGACGTATCTGTTAAGATTGCGGACAATAGACGCATTACCGGGGCGGAGTTCACCGTAAAACTGGCACGGATCGGATTTCTCTCGGATCTGTCCGGAAGCGGTGCGGATGGAGAACCGGTAGAGTTCATTCTCGTTTATACCGGGAATAAATAATTCCCAGATTCCTGAATTGCCGAGCACCCGCATCTGGTGAACGCGACGGTCCCAACCGTTGAAATGACCAATAACCGAAATAGCTCGGGCATTCGGTGCCCAGACGCGGAATAGCGTGCCGCTGACCCGCTCGTGAAGGCTCAATTGGGCGCCGAGCAGGTTGTACAGCGAGTAGTTGGTGCCGAAGTTGAACAGGTAGCGGTCCTGTTCATTCAGTAATGGCGCGAAACGGTAGGGATCGTTGATTACTTGTTGTTCGCCGGAGTGATAGGTAATGCGATAGCGATAGTCGAAAGGGGCGAGATCCGGAAAACGAAGCGTGTCCCGTCGCAGGGTGCAGCTAAAGAGTCCGTCGGGGTGAACCTTTTCCAGCGGGCAACAGGCTTCATCACCAACGAGCAGGTCTACCGTTGCTGCGTGTGGCTGCAAGGTACGGATGATCACCCTCGCGGTTGACCCGGGGGCGTCGTGGACGCCGAGCAATTGAAAGGGGTCGTAGTAATCGGCCGAGACAACGGCGGTCTGCAGATCATTCATTGGCTACCGGCATGGGCACAGAGGTGGATTGCACGTAATGATGGCATAGTAGGGCATCAGGCAAAAAAAGTCATGGAGAAAAAGGGTGGTCAATGGCTGCAGCTGCTGGTCATCTGCTCCTGTTGATGTGGCAAGCGGAGGAATACTTTGCAGAGAACATGTTTCGAGAACTAGGATCGGTTCATGATTTTGGTTCCGCGCTTGTTTGGTCGCAGGGGCGGGAGGTGCTCTTGACGACGGCGGTGGCGATCTGATACGCTATACGTATAAACGCCAGATGCTGCTCATGGCAATTTCCTGATAGATAAGGTGCCGCGATGGTAACCGACAAAGCCCCTGTGATAGACACCCTTACCGGTTCGTTTCTTATTTCAACGCCGCAAATGCCCGATCCCCGTTTTGAGGAGCAGGTGATTTTTATCTGTGCGCACAGTCATGAAGGAGCGATGGGTGTGGCGGTCAACAAGCCCAATCCATACTTCAGCCTTAACGAGATCCTGCGCAGTGCCAATCTGCCGATTCCGAAAGACCCCCTGCCGCCGGTGCATATCGGCGGACCGGTTGAATTGGAATCGGCATTTATCCTGTATCAGTCCGATTATCAGACCGAGCATCGCCTGGAGGTGAGCCCGACCATCTCTTTGTCGCGAGAAACCAGGATTCTCGAAGATATCGCACACGATCGTGGTCCCGAAAAATACTTGTTTCTTCTCGGTTATGCCGGTTGGGGACCGGGGCAGCTCGAAGCCGAACTGCTCGCCGATGGCTGGTTGACCCTGCCGGCCGATGACCACATTATCTTCGACGTCGCCGACGAGGAAAAATGGCGGATGGCCGCGATGCTCTATGGTATCGATATCTCGACGTTCGGGGATATGATCGGTTACGCCTGAGGTGTGCTTCTCATGTTGTACCTGGAAAAGCGCGGCGAAGTGCCGCGTTTTTTTGTGCGTGGCGGATAGTGTGTGTGACAAGAGCGGTATTTTTTTCACCGGTCCGGTAGAGTGCGGGGCAAGAGGGTGATGGAGACGACATGAATACGACTGCGATATTGTTTTCCTGCCAACGGTGCGGTTTTTGCTGCCACGGCGAGACTACCGTGTCTCTTGATGAGGACGATCAACGGCGCATGATCGAGGCGCTACATCTTCCGGCAGAGGAAGTGAAGCGACGTTTTTGGCGGGTTTCCGGTACCGTGGTGCAGATGCGAACGGTTGACGGGCACTGCATATTTTATGAAAACGGTTGTACAATCTATCACGGACGACCATGGCGCTGTGCGCAATGGCCGCTGGTTCCGGCATTGCTCGTCGATGAGGCAAACCGTTCGGCGATCGCCGACTCCTGCCCCGGCCTCAATATGACGCTTGCCTACGATGATTTCTGCCGGCTCTTCAGACGGACGGTGGTACCCGACAACCGCGAGCCTCCGGAACGGCGATGAAACTGGAAGTGCTTCTGCTCGGCAAGACCAAGGCGGCCTATATCGATGCCGGGATCAAGGATTTTGCCGGTCGCCTGCATCACTTTGTACCGGTGGTACTGACTGTGCTGAAGGTCAAGCGCATGCATGCCGAACCGATCGAGCAGATCAAGGCCTATGAGAGTTCGGTGTTGAACACGCGGTTGGACAGGCCCGGTTATCGGATCGCCCTTGATCGATCGGGACGCCAATTCAATTCCGAAGGGTTCGCAACACTATTTGACGAGCTGATCGATCGCGGAGTCAAGCAGGTCTTTTTCATTATCGGCGGCCCGGTTGGCCTGGCTGACGAGCAATTGCAACAAGCTGATCTCGTCCTGTCGTTGTCGCAAATGACATTTCCTCACGACTTGAGCAGACTGCTGCTGTTAGAACAACTCTATCGTGCCTTTTCCATCAGGGCCGGCACCGGGTATCATAAATAGGGCGGGAGGTAGATATCGAAACGGCAGCTTTTTCCGTTCATGTGCACCTGCGGACGGTCCGCGGTCAGCGGTGGGGCAGGCAGGGGCCGTTTTACGGTTATGCGCGAAGGGTCATGGTGGCGGGCGGCCTCCAGCAATCCGTCGCTGTCCGGATCGTCGCCGACCAGCGTGCGCAACAGGCGCATTTTTACTTTATTCAGCGCCGATTTTTTTGCAACCGGGTACATGGGGTCAAGATAGATCGTGTCGAACCGTTGCCGGGTAGCCGGCAGAAAATCTCTGGCGTCGCCCAGGTGCAATTCGATGTTTTGCCGGACGATTAAGCCCAGGCGAGGATGGTCGGTTGCACGCCTGAGCGCATCGTCGAGCAGGGCCCAGATGGCCGGTGATCGTTCAACCATCACTACCCGGCAGCCGAGCGATGCCAGCACGAGGCCGTCCTCGCCGAACCCGGCGGTGGCGTCACAGACGGCCGGTCGGCGACCCGGTTTGATTCCGACGGCTCGACCCAGCAGCTGGTTGATCCGTCGGTCGTGAACAAAACGATAGAAACTCGGTCCGCTGAGAAAGTCGATGCAGAGCGGCTGAAGCGTTCCGACTGAGGCAGGTGCGGACAATTCCAACCGACCGTCCCGGAAACGCAGAGCAGGTACCGAGATCGATTCGCCAGCGGTGAGCAGCGGCAAGGCGAGGCGGTCCGCCAACCGCTCGGTGAGCCTGAGGTCGAGCTCAGTCGAGGCATTGACGCTGATACCGACGAGGTTGCTGTTCATGGTAAAATGATTTAAAGAAGGGGGCGCTCAGTCGTTTTCTGCTGGTTCCTGGTTTTGCTGTCGGATGCAATCCCCTATTATTACCACGGGGACCACGATCGTGAAGGAAAAACAATGAAAGATATGCAGGTTGTCGCGATAATACCCGCCCGTTACCAGTCAAATCGATTTCCCGGCAAGCCGCTGGCCCCGATCGCCGGTAAACCGATGATCCAGCACGTCGTTGAGCGCGCAAAACGGGTCGCTGTCCTGTCACGCGTGGTGGTTGCGACCGATGATCAGCGTATCGCCGAGGCGGTTGCATCGTTTGGCGCTGAGTATGTGATGACCCGCAGCGATCACGTCTCCGGGACCGACCGTCTTGCCGAAGCTGCGGAACTGCTCTCCATTTCCGAACAGGATATAATAGTTAATATCCAGGGAGATCAGCCGCTGTTTTCGCAGGAGGTCATCGGCCAGGTAGCGGCTCCGCTGCTCGACGATCCGGCGCTGCCGATGTCGACTCTGATCTATAAAATCATCAGAACCGAAGAGATCAATGATCCGAACCATGTGAAGACCGTGTTTGACCGGGACCAGTACGCCCTTTATTTTTCTCGCTCGGCTATTCCATTCCAGCGTAATCCGGCCGAAGGGCCTCCCACTTACTATAAACACCTCGGGTTTTATGCCTATCGCAAAGGATTTTTGCTCAGTTTTGTGGCCCTGCCGGAAGGTGAATGGGAGCGATTCGAGAAATTGGAGCAATTACGTGCTCTTGAGTATGGATATAAGATAAAGGTGGTACTCACCGAGTATGATTCCGTTGAAGTCGATACTCCCGATGAACTGGCACGGGTGGAACAGCTGTTGCGAGACGGTGGTTGATATCGTCGCGTACAGGGAACTTTGAAAAATTGCTATTTCGTCCAATCTCATCGTTGCGCAATCACATTTTATCCTCGGAATATCATGTGTATGCCTGCGGTAAAATGCTCTTGCGCGCCTTGATCTTGAACGAAATTTCGGATTTTCAAGGCTCCCCAGCGTTTGAACCGCAGCGATGAACGACAAACCTTTGATGAATCAAGAAGCTCTAGAGAAAAGCAAGAATCTTATCGAGGTGCTTGGCAACAGAAGGCTGGCTCCGCTGGACCTGCTTGCCCACCGAGATCTGAGGGAAAAACTGGTCGAATTAGTGCTCAGTGACAGTCCCCGGCTGGTCGACCTTACCTCGTCGCTGCAGTTCTCCGAACTGCGACACGCCTTGATCGAGGCGAAGACGGACCATTTGCAGGTCGTTGTCTTCGGCGGGGGGACTGGCCTTTCCAATATTATTGGCGGCGACTGTCGCCAGAAAGGGTGGACACAACAGCCGTTTGAAGGCTTGAAACAGGTGTTTCCCAACACCACGTCGGTCGTCTGTGTAACCGACGACGGCGGCTCGACCGGTGAGGTACTCAAAGATGTGCCGGTAATTGGTGTCGGGGATATCCGTCATGTGCTGCTCTCCTCAATTCAGTCGGAATTGATCCAGAAACGGTATGACCTGACGACAACGGAGGCGGTTTCGCTGGCCGGCCGGCTGTCCCAACTCTTTAATTTCCGTTATACCGGCCACCCCGTTTCGGTTGCGGCGTTTTTTTCCCGTGCCGGAGTTGGCCCGGACGCCTTCCCCGAGCCGATTCGGCGTTATCTGGAAGCGGGGCTTCACTTTTGTTTCGAGGATCCGATCTGTCAACAGACCATGGCACGATCGCATTGCCTTGGTAATCTGCTGGTTTTGTCGGCGATCTGCCGAGATTTCCCGGCCGGCCTGCTGGCCGCTGACCCGCAGGCAGTGGTTCGTAGCTATGGCGATCGGATCTACAGGGGGCTGGAGACCTGTGCGGAGATACTGGGCGCCGCCCGCCGGGCGGTCATGCCCTGCACGTCGACTCCGGCCCGGCTCCGGTTTCTTTATGGTGACGGGGTCGAGGTAACCGGGGAAAAAAAATCCGGTGAAGCGCGTCGCGGAGTTCCGGTGGAGCGGGTCTGTGTCGACTTCTGCGGGCAACCCTATGTTCCGATGTCACTGGTGGCGCTGATCGAAGCAGCGGATATTCTGGTCATGGCCCCAGGCAGTCTTTACAGTTCGATAATTCCGGTTATGCAGGTGCCGGGCATAGCCGATGCCATTCGTCGCAACCGACGCGCCTTGAAACTGCTGATAGCCAATCTCTGGGTCCAGGATGGGGAAACCGATCGCAGCAATCTTGATCCGGAACGGAAGTTCCATGTGTCCGATATGATTCGAGCCTATGATCGGAATCTGCCGGGAGGGGTGCAGGGATTGTTTGATCAGGTTCTCTGTTTGTCTCTGCAGGATATACCCGGCTCAATCATCCAGAATTACGCCGTCGAAGGCAAGAGCCCGATCTATCTCGATCGTGAGGTGCTGCTGCAGCAGGGGTTCAACGTTGTCGAGTGCGGCTTTTACTCTCGATCGGCGCTTCATGAACGGCGTGTTATTCAACATGATCCGCATGTTGTTGCCCAGACGGTGAAAACACTCTATCTTGCTGAGCAATTGTCTGGGCCGGTTTCGCGCACCGGGCAACCGGCAGAAAAGGCCGAAGGGATAGGGTGCGGCGGTCACCGCCATGTCTTGTTTCCTTCGGTAAAATACCGCCGGATTCACGATCGATTATTCGCTTTGCCAATTCGACAGCGACCGATCGACGACGAGTCCCTTGATGATAAACGGGTCCGCGGCGAATTGGTCGAGATTGTCTGGTATCACCAGGATATTCCGTTGGTGCACCTGGATACGGTCAGGGGGATTACCTGCGTCCGCCCGGACGAATGGCGGCGGGATCAACGCTGGGACAATGTCTTCTCATACTATGAACCCGACGACGGCCATCTCTATATCAGACGGGATCGATTGCGTGATACCCGGCACCTGGAGGTCGCCTTTCTGATTGCCCTGGGTCAGTCGCTTCTTGGTACGTACGCGCGGGAAAAGCGTATTGAACCGCTGTATAGCGACGGCGTGGAGATCGGCAGAGTGTACCATCTGCACCTGCGCAAAGAAGCGGAGCGGACCTGTTATTTCAATGATGACGCATTGCGAGAGTTCCTGAGTCTGGCCCGTATGCAGGAAATCGACAGGCATCATTTCACCCGGGTGATCAATTCCGGGGAAGGGTTTACTCCGCCGGGCCTGTTGATGGGGCTGATGTATGCCTGGTATCTGGATAATCGGCTGGCCAGTCATATCGAGTACAAGATGTCGATTATCAAAATCCGGCAGTCGGATCTGATACCCGAACAGATACGGATGAAGCAACGACGGGTGCACTTGACCGATTTTTTCCGCCGATCGGTCTTCGGAGACACGGAAACGGAAGAACCGGATATTTCCCGATAAGCACTTCGGAGCACGGCCATACCGACGCCAAGCATGTTGCAACAATCACCGGAGAACACCCCAAAAATCTTTCACATGAAAATTCTTATCATTGATGATGAACCGGCCATCCGGGAAATCCTGCGTTCCTGGCTGGAAGGTCATGACATGACTGTTTTTGAGGCGGATAACGGCCACGAGGGAGTGCTCTTCCACCAAGCAACTCCGGTGGATCTGGTGATCTGCGATCTGATCATGCCGGTACAGGAAGGTATCGAAACAATAGCCTATTTCCGAAATCATTTTCCTGAGGTAGGGATTTTTGCGATCTCCGGGGGCGGGAGCACCGACCCTGACACCTACCTTGAGATTGCTCGCCATCTCGGGGCCTTTAAGATCTTTCGCAAACCGCTCGATATGCCGGCGATGCTTACTGCAATCCAGGATTGGCGGCAGCATCGCCTTGCAGCAAAGAGTGCACTATGACCGGCTCTGCTCCCCATGCGCTGGTGGTCGATAACAACCCGGTCCTGCTCAAAGCGATCTCAGCACTGGTGGATCGCGAAGGGTGTCTGGTCCATACCGCACAAAATGGTCTCCAGGCCCTGCAGCTCTTGCGGGACCAACCGATCGATATCGTCTTTACCGACCTGGTGATGCCGTTGGTAAGCGGCGAGCAACTCTGCCGGATCCTGAGCAGTACCGACGAGTTCAAGGATATTTTCGTGGTCGTCGTGTCGGCGATTCCGGTTGCCGACGCCATGCGACTCATGGCCGTCATTACCTGTGATCTCTGTATCGTCAAAGACGAGTTACCGCTGCTTCGCGACCATATTCGTCAAGCCCTGACCCATTATCGCAGGCAGGATCGGGCAACCGGTATGGTCCTTGCGCCCGGAGGCGCATCGGTGATTGGGGTCGCCGATACCAAGGGTATTGCCGGGGAAATTCTGGACGAGAAGATGCACCGGGAAGAGATTGTTGCCTGCCTTTCCGAGGGAGTTATCGAGCTCAGCGATGCGGGTTTGATCGTTGATATCAATCAGGCGGCGCTGGAGATTCTGGAATTACGGGTGGCTGATGCAATCGGCGTCGATATCGCCGCCCTCGAATGGGGCGAGCAACGGAGTAATATCGAGGATTGGCGGGACCGGGAGCTGGTCGGTAAGGCCATGGGCACGCTCGTTCTCGGCGAGCAACAACCGATTAAGCGGCTGGGACGGGTGTTGACGATGACCCTGACACCGGTTTCCGGCAACAGTTATTTTGGTATCTGTATTATTCGCGACATCACCCGGCAGTATTGCGCGGAGGCGTACCGCCGGAATATCGATCAGGCGCTCCGGCTGGCCAAGAAGATGGACGCCTTGAGCGGTATGGCCGGCGGCGTTGCCCACGACTTCAATAATCTACTGGCTGTTATCTGCGGAGCCATTGAGGTTGCGACGCTTGCCCTGGGAGATGGCGATTCCGGTAAAGTGCAAGACAATCTTGAACAGGCCCGGCTCGCCACACAGACTGCCGTCGAGCTGGTGCGGAAAATATCCCAGTCTTCTGCCTATGGTATTATCGAGCGAGAACCGGCCGACATCCGACCGGTCATCCATCAGGCAACGGCTACGCGGATGGGGGTGCGAGCTGCCGAGATCGTCTATGAGGAAGCGGGCGAAACATTGATGGTGACGATAGATCGCGCGCAGATCATTGCAGCGCTGCAGCATTTGCTTGATAACAGCATCGAGGCGGGTGCCGATACGCTGCGCATCAGCGTTCGCCCGGAAGTATTCACGGAACCGGCGGTTTTTTCGGGTCACTACATTCCTGCCGGATCCTATGTGCGCGTCGAGCTGTCCGATAATGGCTGCGGCATCGACCGGCAAGCGCTCCAGCGGATTTTCGATCCGTACTATTCCACCAAACAGCGCGGTGTTGCCAAGGGCATGGGCCTCGGCCTGACCGTGGTCTATTCCATCATCCGCAACCATGGCGGCTATATTGTCGTTGATTCGCAGCCCGGCTGTGGGGCTGCCGTATCCCTGTATCTGCCGCAGTTCGACATCGAAGGGCCGGCAGCAACCTGCCCGCATCAGCCGATCGGCGGCAGTGTTCTGCTTGTCGAGCAGGATCGTCATATTCGCGATCTGGCGGTGGCAATGCTGCACTACCTCGGGATGGAGGTGGTCGTCGCTGAAACCCCTGCAACAGCGCTCGTCACGTACCGACAGGGGATTGACCATGGTGTGGTGTTTCGTGCCGCGTTACTTAACCTACCGATGGAGAAAATCACCGATGCGATTCAGGTCTGCCGGTCATTGCGCGAAGCTGATCCTGATCTACAGATTATTGCCGTGAGTGGTTCGCCGCTGCTTTCTGAAATGCGTGAATGTCGACGCTATGGTTTTTCCAACGCCCTGGCAAAACCATACACCGTCGACGATCTGCGCAATATTTTTGCCGGCGCCCATCCCCGTCCGTCGCGATCCTAGCGTCGATTCATAATAAACATCCCGAGCACAAAGGCGATCAGGCCGATGCCCCATTGATTTTTCTGCATCAGGATCAGGGCGGCAATACAGAGCAGGACGCCGAGCGTAACGTTTTTCTTCATGGGCCGCCGCTCCCGCTGCTGACAGAAAGAGATGGCGGACAGACCATCTGCATTTCCTCCCAGGCGGCTTCGATGATGACCGGCGAGACTTTCTCGCTTGTTTTGATCTCCGGCGCGAAGAGTGAAATTCCGTATTCCTGGACAAGGCGACGATAGCGCCGGTACCGCTCCCTGCATTCGGCATCGGCGTTCAAAGCCGCCGTCATGTTTTCTGCCTGGTTCAGATGCGGCATGAACGATCGTTGCTTATCTGCATCCTTGCGTGGATTGTGCTGGGCCCGCTCGATACGGACAGCCAGGCCGCGGAGATAGCGCCTGGCATCGATGATATCTTCCGCGGTAAACGATTCCAGAAATGTGTCGGGTACCAGCAGAAAGAGGTGGCGCTGCAGGTCGGCTACGAGTTCGGGTGCGGCGAATGGTTTGAGTTTGGCAAGGCATTGGGCGATTTCCTGCCGGGCTCGCAGCATCTCCGTTATCGAATCGACCATGTTGCGGCCGATGGCGAACAGCCCCTGCTTCCGGGCATGCTCAACGCATTGCAGAAACCGGTCGCGCTCAACGATAATATCGCAGTCGAGGTCAAACAGGGTCTTCGTGATATAATGAAGAACAGCCTGGCGGGATGCATCGGCAGAGCCGGTGATGGTTCCCAGCCAAACGGCCGACGGCCCGCTCAGCGCCGTTTTGAGATACCGTCTGAGTTGCTGCATCTGCTCGGAGAACTGCAATGCGAAGAGTGCTGCGCCGCCGGTACGATTCATCTGGCGGGCGGACTCCCGGGTATCGCAATACACCACCGATACCCCCCGACCGGCATGGGCCTCCTGAAGAGCGGCATAACGATGCGCAATTATCCGGTTGCGGTCATCGACCACCGGGAGCAGCGGTGGAATATCGGTGAAATCCCAATCTTGAAACACAGTGGTGGCCAGGCGTTTGACCAGTGCCTCGTCGGCCGGTCGCAGGCGGGTGATTGCCGCTTTCGCCGGAATCGCTCGAGGGGCGTCGGCACGTAGCGCTGCCAGGTCCCTGTCGGCGCGAACGATTGAGCCTGCAGGGTCAACGACGGCAAACCGCATCCGCAGATGATCGGGCAGATCCGTGGGCCAGTCTTCATTGGCGATGGAGATTCGGTATCGTTTGAAGACTGCGGTACGTAAGGCGCGCAGCAGGCTTCCTCGATACATCTGCAAATCGTCAAGCAGCAGGTCGACGGTGTCGTTTATCGGAATGAGTCGTTTGCGCAGCCGTTTCGGCAGTCCCTTCAACAGGAAAGCGACTTTTTCGGGCAGCAGGCCGGGTACCAGCCAGTCAAACAGTTCTTCTTTGGTGGAGTCCAAGAGTGCCGCCGGGATGCAAGCGGTAACTCCGTCGCGCTCATCCCCCGGCTCGAAGTGATAGCGAAGCGGGATTTCTATGGTTCCGTGACGCAGCAGCGCCGGGTAGTCGATCAGGTCTTTATCGCCAATCGAACGCAGAACGATATCGGCTTCAGTAAGCTGCAGGTGCCGGTCGCCCTTTTTTTTCAGGTAGTTGATCAGTGACGTTCGATCAAAAACTTCGGGCGGCAGCCGGTTTTCATAAAAATCGTGGATGATTGTGTCGTCGACGACCACATCGCGCTTGCGTATTTTCGCTTCGGTTTCCCGCCAGCGCTGCAGCAGCTTACGGTTATGGACAAGAAACGGGAAGGAGCCGGTAATCTCGCCGTCGATGAACGCTTTCTGAATAAAAATTCGTCGTGCCTCAGCACGGTTGCGTTCATCCCTGCGTCCAAAATTGACGCGCCGTCCGGCAAACAGGGTCAGACCATAGAGGGAGACGGTCTCGTCGGCGATAACATGGCCGGTCTTTTTTTGCCAGCGTGGGTTGGACCAGGAGTACGCACAGAATTTCTGCGCGGCGGATTCGATCCATTCCGGTTCGACTCCGGCCACGGTCAGCGCGAAGAGTCGGGAGGTCTCGATGAAGGAGCCGGCGATGATCCAGTCCCCGGACGGAGGGCGGTGATGGCTGCCGGGAAAAAGCAACAGCTCGCGCTCGCCGATTCCCTGATAACGGGTACCGCTCTTTTTCCGGGCGCATTGCCGGAACAGTCCGGCCAGCAGTGACCGATGCACCGTCTCGTAGGAGGCATCCTGGTCGTTGAAGGTGAAGTGATGCCGGTCGCGCAGCAGATTGGTCAGCTGCTCATGCAGATCGAGCCATTCGCGCATACGCTGGAAAGAAAGGTAATAGGTGCGGCAAAAACGTTTCAGCGCCGACCAGGAGAAACTGCCGATCTCCTCATGACAGCGCCGCCAGATGCTCAGCAGCATGAGAAAGTCGGATTGCTGGTGTTGAAATGATGCATGCGCCTGATCGGCCTGTTGTTCCTGCTCAGCCGGGCGCACCCGCGGATCGGCGATGGCCAGTGCTGCGGCGATGATGACGATTTCCTTGAGGCAGTTATGGTGACGGGCCTCGATAATGATTCGGGATATGACCGGGTCGATGGGTAATTGCGCCATCAACTTCCCGTAGTCGGTGAGCCGGCCGTCATCGCTTAAGGCGCCGAGTTCCCGCAACATCCGGTATCCCTCACGGATCGCACCGGGCTTGGGAGGGTCGAGAAACGGGAAGGCAAACGGATCACCGAGCCGTAACGCGACCATCTGCAAAATAACCTCGGCAAGGTTCGCCCGCTGGATCTCCGGCACGGGAAACTCCGGACGGTTCAGGTAATCTTCTTCACGGTACAGGCGGAAGCAGACGCCGGGACCGACCCTGCCGCAGCGGCCGGTTCGCTGGTCGCAATTGGCCCGGGAGATGGCGGCGACCGGCAGGTTCATGGTTCGTGAACGGGGATTGTAGACGGCGATTCGTGCCAGTCCGGAATCGACGACATAACGGATGCCGGGCACAGTCAGCGAGGTCTCGGCGACATTGGTGGCCACGACGACCTTCAATCCGGTTCCGGGCCGGAAGATGCGCTGCTGGTCCGCCGCCTGCAATCTGCCGAACAACGGCAGGACCGTATGTTGACGAAGGCTGCCGCGCAAGAGTTCGCAGCAGGTCCTGATGTCTTTTTCAGTCGGAAGAAACACGAGCACGTCGCCGGGCGACTGGGTCTCGCAGATGGTCGTGACGGCCTGAACGCACCTATCGACGATATCGCCTTCATCGTCGTCATCCGGTTCTTCCCGGTAGATTACCGAGACCGGGTAGGTTTTGCCTTCGATTCGGACGATTGGCGCATTGTCGAAATGGGCGGAGAAGATGGCGGTATCGATCGTCGCCGACGTGATGACGAGTTGCAGGTCGGTCCGCTTCTTCAACAGGCGGTGCAGGTAGCCGAGGAGAAAATCTATGTTGAGGTTGCGCTCGTGGGCTTCGTCGACGATAATAATACGATAGCGATTGAGTAACGGATCCTGCCTCGTTTCGGCGAGCAGTACGCCGTCCGTCATGAATTTGATCCGCGTGTTGTTCGTCGTCTGGTCATGGAAACGGATCTTGCAGCCGACCAGATACCCGTTCCCGCCGAGTTCTTCCTTGACCCGTTGGGCTACCGTGGTGGCGGCTATCCGGCGCGGCTGCGTACAGCCGACCAGGCCGGGGTGGTTCGGAGCCAGCGTATAGCAGATCTTCGGGAGCTGGGTCGTTTTTCCGGATCCGGTTTCGCCGGCGACGACGATTACCTGGTGGTGGCTGAGGAGGGTGCCGATTTCTTCGACAAACGGCGTGATCGGCAAATCCGGTGGGTAGGAAAACTCCATGAAAACAATAGCTGAGGCAATACTTTTGTGGTATCAATCCGGTGATTCGTACGGTGAACCCGGATCGGGGCGCCTGTTGCGAAAAGGCCGTTCATCGATACATAATGTGGCGTCGGCGGGCGGTCTTGCTGATCGCCGAATCTGTCGCGAAATGAAGTCTGCTATACCATAGAAGCATCAGCCGTGTCACCAGCAAAGGGGGAGGATAAGATGCAGGTACGCAAAGCGGTAATTCCGGTAGCCGGTCTTGGTACCCGGTTTTTACCGGCAACCAAGGCCATACCGAAGGAAATGTTGACGATCGTCGACCGTCCGACCATTCAGTATATCGTCGAAGAGGTGGTCAATTCGGGAATCGAGCAGATCGTGTTTATTACCAGTGAGGGCAAATCAGCCATCGAGAATCATTTCGATTATAATTTCCACCTAGACAGCGTACTGCGTGAAAAGAAGAAGACGGCGCTCGGCAAAGAGTTGGACATGATTTCCAACTTGATCGACATCGTCTCTGTCCGTCAGAAAAAACCGCTCGGCCTGGGTCATGCGATCTGGACCGCGCGTCATATCGTCGGCAATGAGCCGTTCATGGTCTGCCTCGGTGACGACCTCGTGCTCAGCGATGTTCCTTGTGCTCGACAAATGCTCGAACTTTATGAGGATGTCGGTGAGTCGATTGTCGCCGTTCAGCGGGTTCCGCAGGACCAGACCCACCGCTATGGCATTGTCGAAGGCGAGGCAAACGGCCGGGAGCGGACGTATCGGGTGTCGCGGATGGTTGAAAAACCGGCCCCCGGCACCACCGATTCTGATCTGGCGATCATTGGCCGCTATATTATGAAGCCCGACATTTTCGATATCCTGAGCAGCACCACGCCCGGCCATGGTGGGGAAATTCAGTTGACCGATGCATTGCTGGCCCTGTCCAAACGCCGTGAAATGTATGCCTACGAGTTTGTCGGGACCCGCTACGATGCCGGCGATAAATTCGGCTACCTGCAGGCCATTATCGCCTACGGACTTCGCCATGCGGAGATCGGTGAGCAGTTCCGAACCTATCTCAAGGAGACGGCGAAATTACTATGATGCAGGCTGAGGTGGCGGTCAACGCCCCGGTGCACCAAACCTACTCCTACCTGATCGGCGACCTGCCGGCGAGCGGAGATCCTGCCGAAACGCTGATCGGACGGCGGGTCTACGTGCCGTTTGGCGCCGGCCGGACCAGTGGCTACATCATCGGCGTTGCCTCGACGCCTGCGTCGATGGCGCTCAAGGAAATTATCGAACTGCTTGACGAGGCGCCGCTCTTTCATTCTGACATGGTCGAGCTGTTTCGCTGGATGGCCCGCTACTATCATGCCCCGATCGGCCAGGTCATCAAGACCGCCTTGCCGGGCGGGCTCAAGAGCGGGAGCCAGACGACTCTCTGCCTGACAAACAGAAAGTGCTTCGCTGCATGGCGCGCCGCCAATTCCGATGGCGACGATCATCTCTGGCTGTCAACATTGGAGCAACAAGGTTGCTTGAGCCCGCGGGAGAGCGCCCGAATCCTTGCCTCACCGCATGATCGGGGAGTGGCCGCACGTTTGCTACGAGCGGGGGCGGTGACGGCTGTCAAGAGCAGTGGCCGGGATGCGGTCGGAAAAAAGCTTGAGCGCTGTTATCTGCTCAGCAACCGGTTCAGCCGGGAGATGGCGGCGTCGACGGTGGTCGACGCAGATGGTGCCGTGGTCGTGGCAGACTGCTTTGCGCGTTTGACAGGCCGACAACCGAAGAAAGCCGAAGTCAAGACGGTGCTGCTGATCCGGGATCTGCTGTTGAGCAGTGGCAGCGACGAAGTGCCGCAGCGCGAACTGTACGAACGTTATGCCTATGCGGGGAAAATTATTCCAGGGTTGATCAACGCCGGCATCGTTGCGGCTGCCCAGCGCCGTGTCTATCGAACGCCGTTTGGCGAGTTGATGCCGCATTATCCGCGGGTCACCCGGTATACGACGGAGCAGGTTGCGGCCATCGAGCAGATCGACGGGTGCCTGACGGCGCGCCGGTTTACCACCTACCTTTTACATGGGATAACCGGCAGCGGTAAGACCGAGGTTTATCTGGCAGCTGCGGAGAAAGCCTTGGCCGATGGACGAGGAGTGCTGATCCTTGTCCCGGAGATCGCGCTGGCAACGCAAATCGAAGCCCATTTCGTTTCCCGGTTCGGTCCTCTCGTGGCGGTGCTGCACTCCGGGCTGTCCCCCGGAGAACGATTTGATGAATGGAGCCGGATACTTGACGGAACGGCCCGGGTGGTTATCGGTGCCCGTTCTGCGGTCTTTGCACCGTTGCCGGATCTGGGCCTGGTGGTTGTCGACGAAGAGCATGATGGCAGTTTCAAACAGCAGGATGGGTTGCGTTATCATGCCCGAGATGTGGCTATCGTCAGGGCGCAGATGAAGAACAGTGCGGTTATCCTCGGGTCGGCGACCCCGTCGGTTCTCAGCTATTACCACGGCAGCAGCGGCAAATATCGGCTGCTGACCATGCATCACCGGGTCGGCGGCAGATCGCTGCCGGCGATTCGTATCGTCGACATGAAGCGGCAGCTGGGCGGCACTGCTCCCGAATTGTTCCACCCGGATCTGAGCGAGGCCCTTTGCAACAATCTGGAGCGCGGTAAGCAGAGCATTCTGTTACTCAACCGGCGGGGTTTTTCCGCGTCGATGGTCTGCCTCCAATGCGGCAGCATGGTGGAATGCCGTCATTGCAAGGTCACGTTGAACCTGCATAAGCAGCCACCCCGCCTGCTCTGTCATTATTGCGGTTTTGTGCAGCCGGTCCGCGTCCGTTGCACCGGTTGTGGCTCAGACCGGCTGCAGCCGGTAGGTGTGGGG
>CAZSOA010000036.1:0-25067 GCA_964608305.1 uncultured Desulfofustis sp.
CTTCTGCAGCGCAACCGCACCGTCCTCTGCCTCGTCGACGTTGGCGAATCCAAGCTCCTTGAGGAGATTGCGGACAATGCGCCGCATCGTCGAGAAGTCGTCGACAACAAGGAATTTGGTTTTAGGGTCGGCCATGTTCTGTGTTCTCCGGGGTTCTATGCCTGCGCCGTTCTGGTTCAGCGACGGCCACGATTCAACATGGGCCGAATCGTCTCGGCCAGCCAGTTGCCCAGCAACACCTTCCAGAAGAACGGCCCGGCGAGGAGCGGGAAGAAGACGTAGTTCTTCAGGTAGTAGGGCACGTACTTGCGCAGCGCCTTCTTCCACGCGGAGCGGACGCTGGCCGGCGAGGTGGCGTACGCGGTGGAACATGAAATGGCCTGTACCATGGATGATGTCGTGTTTGCACGAACCGGACTCGGGACCATTGGTCACCCCGGCGAGCAGGTCCTTCGTCGGGTGTTCACAGTGATGGCCGATCTACTCGGATGGCCTGCCGAACGTTATGAGCAGGAGCGGGCGGCGGTCGAACGACGATACCACTATAGCGATGAATAACCTGAGCTAATGTCCGTGACCGGCAGTCGCACAAAGCCATGAAAAATATCATCACCGGTGGTGGGGACGGGCCGCAGCGTAGCAATTGGAGACAGAATTGGCTGATCATAAATACATGATTTATCTATTATAATAAAGTATTTCAGATAAAAATCACGTTGCTTTGCAGCAAAAAGAGCAGATAAACGGATGATCTATCACACCGGACAGGTTGCATCGGAACGAGACGATAATCGACCGCTGGTGGTTCATATCGCCCCGACACCGTTTTTTGCCAATCGTGGCTGTCATATACGTATTCTTAACGAGATCAGGGCCTTGCAGCATGAGGGGGTGCGCGTCATTCTCTGCACGTATGGTCTGGGACATGATGTGCCCGGGGTGGATATTCGCAGGATTCCGCGTATTCCCGGTTATACGAAAACGACGGCCGGTTTTTCGCCGTTTAAGCCGTTAGCCGATTGTTTCCTGTTGTTTCTCGTCCTCAGTGTGGTTCTGCGGGAACGGGCGACGATCATCCACGGGCACCTGCACGAAGGCGGTTTGCTTGGCTGGTTTGTGAAAATGGTGCTGTTCTGGCGACGGATCGATCTGATCATGGATGTGCAGGGGAGTCTGTCGGGGGAGTTGGCGGCGTACGGCACCTTCCGCCAGGTGCCGTTGCTGATTCGTTTGTTTTACTATATCGAGCGGGTTGTGCTGTGGTTGCCGGACACGATTATCTGTTCATCACGCGCCAGTCTCTCCTTTCTTGCCGACCAATGCCGGGTCGCTCCTTCCCGGCTGCATCTGGTTGGTGATGTTGTTCCCGCCTCGTTCTTCGAGCAGCGGGATAAAAATGTCGAGCGCACCCGGCTGCACTTGCCGGCAGACCGTGCTATTGTTATATACACCGGCTCGTTACTGCCGGGTAAAGGAATTGATTTGCTGCTTGAAGCGGTTCGGCAGGTGCTGGCGCAGCGAGCTGATACCCACGTTGTGCTTCTTGGCTATCCAAAGGCCGCAGTGGAAGCGCAGATCGCCGACTGGCCATACCGTGAACGCATTGTCTTGCCGGGGGAAGTCGCCTACGAGGCTTTGGCTGATTGGCTGGCGGCCGCCGATCTTGCCGTCGATCCGAAAGGAGCGTCTGCAGGAGAGGCCAGTGGTAAAATCCTGCATTATCTGGCCGGCGGTTTGCCGGTCGTCTGTTTTGATACGGACAACAATCGCCGCTTCCTGGCCGAAAACGGTTTTTTTGCCGCCGCCGAGACGGCTGCCGATCTGGCCCAAGCTATTGATTTGGCATTGACGGACGAGCAGACGCGCACTATGTATGGGAAGCTCGGTCGGCGGCGGGCTGCCGAAGCGTTCTCTAGTGCGGCTCTTGGCCAACAGCTGGTTGCCCTGTATTGCCGAGCAGCGAAATGATGATCGGGATCAATCCGATGCACTCATGATGTATCACCCGAAGAAACAGATGGTGCGAGTGTTAATAAAGGGAGGAGAGGATGAGGATTCTTGTTACCGGAGGGACCGGTTTTACCGGTAAAGCGCTTGTTCAGCGACTTCTCCAGGATGGCCACCAGGTGGTTGCCCTTGATTTTCAGGAAGGATTGAAGACGCAGGAATTACGTGACTGGGGTGCCGAGGTGGTGATCGGTACGGTAACCGATACGGCCGTGGTGGACCGCTGCATGAAAGGCGTTGATGTCGTTCATCACCTCGCCGCAGCGTTCCGGCAGCTCAATGTGCCGAACAGCTATTACTGGGACGTCAATGTCCAGGGAACAAGAAACGTCCTTGAGGCAGCCTGGCGAGAGAAGGTAAAAAAATTCATCTATTGCAGCACCTGCGGGGTGCATGGCAATGTGGACAATCCTCCCGGAGACGAGCAGGCGCCGATCAATGCCGCAGATTATTATCAGCAGACCAAATATGAGGCGGAACCGATCGTCGCCGAATATCAGCAGAAGGGCATGGCCACGGTAATCCTGCGTCCGGCGGCAATTTACGGGCCGGGGGATCCGGAACGGTTTTTCATGATTTTCAAGCGGGTGAAAAAGGGGTTGTTTCCGATGTTCGGCAACGGCAAGACCCTCTATCATCCGCTCTATATCGATCATTTGATTGATGCCCACGTTTTGGCCATGGAACCGGGGCGGGGTGACGGTGAGGCTTATCTGATTGCCGATGAGCACTACGTCGAAATCGAGACGCTGGTAAAAAAGACCGCCGCCGCGCTCGGCGTATCGGTGAAGATCCCCCATCTGCCGATCTGGCCGGTGATCGTTATCGGCCATATCTGCGAGACCGTCTGCAAACCGTTGAAAATAACGCCGCCGATCTTTCCCCGCCGGGTCGACTGGTTCCGGCAGAATCGGGCCTTTTCCATCAACAAGGCCAAGCGTGATCTCGGTTATCGCCCACACATCAGCCTTGATGAAGGGCTGCGGCGGACTGCCGAATGGTACCGGCAGGAAGGCTATCTCTAAGCGGCCGCACCGTCAACCGCGAGCCGCGCCCTGCTGCAGGGCGGCCCGCACTGCATCGCCGAGTTGTTTGATCGTCATCGGCTTCTTCACATAGCTATGGGCGCCAAGCTGCAGGGCTGTCTTGACGTCGTCGGTTTCGGCAAAACCGCTGACGATGATGGCCCTCTGTTCGGGATGGATGCGGAGAATTTCGGCTAGTGTCTGTCGCCCGTTCATGCCGGGATCCATGATCATGTCCAGAATCACCAGATCGACGCTGCGATCCTGCAGGAAGGCAACGGCCGCTTCGCCGCTGGCCACTGCCTGTGGCCGGTAGCCGAGTTTTTTCAGGATTTCGCAGGTGATCAGCCGTTGTGACTGACTGTCGTCAACAACCAGGATGGTCTCCCCGCTTCCTCTGTTGTCCGCGATATTCCAGGCATCGCCGGCTGTCGTTTCCGGGTCGCCGGTGGTCGGCAGATACACCTCGAAGCTGGTGCCGCGGGATGAACTGGTCACGGTAATATAGCCGTCGTGATCCTCCACGACGTTCCAGACCACGGTGAGACCGAGTCCGGTACCGCTTCGCCCCATCACTTTCCGCGAGTAAAAAGGCTCGAAGATCCGATCCAGGTCTTCCCGGGAGATGCCGCCGCCGTCATCGGCCACCGTTAAGCGGACGTATAAGCCTTTTCGCACATCCTGGTAGCCGGGAAGCGGCTTGTCGAGATAGAGCTCGGTGGTGCTTAGCTGCACGGAGCCCGAGGTGTCGATAGCTTCGCAGGCATTGGCGACGAGGTTCATCAATAATTTCCGCAGGTGGGCCCGGGAGCCTTTGACCGGGGTAAGAAATTCGGCAAGATCGGTAGATACGGCCACGGACGGGTGATGCTGCCGTAATACTGCGTAATCCGGTGAGCTGAGGTAATCGCCGATTATGGTGTGCAGATTCAATGGCTCCTTGGTCACCGCCACTCCGCGGGCGACGGTCAGCAGGTCCTGAACGATTGCCGTTGCCCGTAATCCGGATTCACGCATGATTTCAATCGGCTTTCGTAATGGATCGGTTTCGGGAAGATCGAGCAGGAGCAGTTCGGGATAGCTGACGATTCCGGACAGGATGTTGTTCAGATCGTGGGCGACCCCGCCGGCCAGCAGCCCCAGCGATTGCATTTTTTTGGAACGTGCCTCAATTTCCCGGCTTTGCTGTAAGGCCCGTTCGTTTCGATTCCGTTCGGTGACATCCATCAGGGTGTTGATGATGCGGCCATCCGGCAGGAAGGTGGCCCGGATTTCTACCTCTTTGATCGCCTCGTCTTTGCAGACGATACGATAGGTGCCGGGTTGATTCATCCTGGCGATCTTCTGCCAGTGCTGCCGAACTTGTTGGCGATAGGCGGGGTCGGGAAAGGCCAGAGGTGCCCAGCGATCGATTGTCGGCAGGTCGTTTCGGTCATATCCGGTGATGTCGGTGAAGCCGTGGTTTACATGCAGTGAGCGGTCATCACGACTCCAAACGGCAATGCCGAGGGGCAGATTCTCCAGCAGGCTGTCGAGGAGATCGTGCTGGGCCTGCAATGTCTCGCCGGCTTCGATGGCGGCGCGCTGCAGGGTATTTTGGCGGAACAGCAGCATGATCAGACAGATCACGACCAGCACCGTTGCTGCAAACAGCAGAGACACACTGAACGGGAGCCGTTCCAAGCGGGTGCGTTGCCGATCAAGGATGGTCTGGGCGTTTTGGCTCGAGGTCTGCTTGATGGCGCCGGCCTTGGCGGCTGCATCACTGATTCGCTGGGTGGCCAGGGCGAGGGTCACGGTCGAGTGGGGTGGGTGGCCGGATATTCCGTTGGTCAGCCAGATCTGCAGGTCGGTGACGGCAGGCGCAACGACGGCATGAAAGGCTGAGGCGTTGACCAGATTGTCAAGAACGTAGGTGTCGCGCAATTCGATGATCAGGAGTCGAGATGTTTCGAGCTGATGGCGAAGATGCTCGATATCTTCTGAACGGGCGGTGGTTTGCGCGATCCGTGCTGCGGTCACGGTGTCGGCGATGCTCTCCATGGTCGTCGACAGCATATTGAGTTCGGTGAGCAACGTATGTGGCAGGTTTTTCTCGATGGAGCGCAGGCTGAAGATGGTGTGGACGATGGTGATCAGAACGATGGCAATGACGAGCAGCATGCAAGCCCATAGTGCTCGTTGCACCCGCTGGCCGGATCGGTGCTGTTTCATGGCCTGCTGTGGTCGAGCAGGTTGTGGTGGCGAAAGAATTTCTCGGCCCCGGGGTGCAGCGGGATGGAGAGGCCGTGCAGGGCGGTCGCCGCGGTTATCGACCTGCCATGGAAATGGCCGTCCTGCAGCAGACGGGCGGTTTCATCGCTGAAAAGTGCCTCGGCTATGCCGTATGCCAGTTGTTCGGGCATACTCTCATGGACGACCAATAAGGCGTTGACCGACACCGTGGCGATCTCCGGGACACCGGGATAGGTACCGGCGGGAATACGCCCCGGAACAAGATAGGGATGGGAGTGGTGGATGCGCTCGATGATTGAATCGTCAAGGCCGATAAGCGTCACCCCGATATCCTGCAGAACATGCACAGCCTGCATTGGCGCCCCTGCCATCAGCGTAAAGCCTTGAATTTGACCGGTTTTCATTTTTTCTTCAAAAAAAACCGGCTTGAGATAGAGCGGTTGCAGGTCGCGCTCACTCATCCGGTGTTCTGCGAGCACGATGCGCGTGACGGCCAGTGATCCCGAGCCCTCTTCGTCAATCGACAACCGCTTGCCTTTGATGTCCTGAACGTGGTTAATACCGGCGTCACGCCTGACAACCAGTTGGAAATACTCGGGATAGAGGCTGGCGATGGCCTTGATCGGCAGCGGTCCTTCATCGCTTTGGAACGGTTCGCCCCCTTCAATCGCAAAAGAAGCAATATCGGCCTGTACCAGCCCGGCCTCAAGTTCGCCGGCGGCGATTTTTCGAGCATTTTCGACGGATCCGGCGGAGACGAGTGAGACGCCGATCAGATCGTCGGGCAGGTTTGGTGATTGTTTCGTGTGCCGGGTGATACCTTCGGCAATCAAGGTGCCGATCGGGTAATAAACTCCCGTCTGCCCGCCGGTACCGATACGCAAAGGCTGCAGGGCGACTACCGGACCGGCGCTGAGCAGCGCCAGGCAGTAGAGCGTGCCGACAACCATCAGGTATCGAGAAAGCGTCGCTCGTTTCAAGCGGGTAAAAATGAATTGTTTTCGTCGCCGGGGTGTTATGGCCGGCAGGCCTTGGTGTGGGCAGGTATCCCGAATATCGTGTGGCATGATAGGCTCTTTATCGGCAGATGGAGATCGATAAGGATGAATAATGATCATTGTAGCACAAACCAGTGCCCCCGGAAAAGGGTGACAAATCAATGAACCACCTAAAGACAAAGGTGCTTTTCGGTTTAAATGAGGACCGTCTGTGAGGGGTTATCGATCAGGAGGCAAGGATATCGAGAATGGCATTGCCATGTTTACGATCGACAATGAGCCAGGCGAAGAGGTATTCCAGCGTCGTTTCTTCCCAGTTCAGTTTTCTTTCCCGCCAGAGGCGAACAAAATCAGGAAGTTGAACGGCAAGTCGGTCTTTGAGGGCCTGTTCATCGAGACGCTGCGGCAGATCACAGCAATGGGCGAGAAAATCGGCCAGCTGGACTATCAAGGCATAGCCGGATAACGATCCCGCTTCATGTGGCTGGTGATGATAACGGAGTGTGGAGATCAAGGTGTCGGGAAACTGCCAGTGGCGAAGTAGACGGCCACCGACCGCGGCATGCGAGACGGCGAATAGCGATTTTTCGTCGTTGAGGCGGCCGGTGTCGCTCAGACCGGAAAACCAGACACCGGTGTCGTAGCGCGTGGTGAACGTAAGCAGCATTGCCAATTTACCGAAATCGTGCAGCAGTCCGGCGATGAAGAACTGACCGGAGCGCAAGCCGAGATGCTCGGCGATAATACGGGCGGCGAGGCCGCAGGTGAAGGCGTGCTCCCAGAAACGCTGCAGGTCGTCTTTGCTCGTCGGTAAAACGCCCTTGAAGGTGGATACCGCGGCTTTACCGAGCACGATGGCCTTGATTTCGTCAAAACCGAGGACGACTATCGCCTGCTCCAGTGACGCCACCTGCTTCGGTCGTCCGTAAAGGGCTGAGTTGGCGATCTTCAGGATGGCTACGCACATTGCCTGGTCGGGCAGGATGGCCTTCATCAGGTCATTTGCCGAACTCTCCGGGTTGGCGGTAACCTCCATGACCCGGGAGACGGTAAGGGGTAATGGCGGCAGCGATGCAAGCTGTTTGTCGATTGATAATTGTCGGAGTTCTGGCATGGTTGATCCATGGTGTTGACGATACGGTCCCGGGTCGGACGACGATGTCGGCAATGATACCATATCGAATCGGAAAACAGAGAGGAAAATAAGGGCCGCCGGCCCTTCACCGCCCTCTCGGCAGCGAATTTTTTCTTTGAAAACCATGATGAACAGGGTTTATTGGCATCAGCCTCGGTCGCGAATGAAAAAGCCATTGAAACCGCAGCACCAGGATATCTGGAACCGTGATTATCCTCGATGCACTTTTCCCGATTATAACACTGCTAGCCATCGGCGGGCTGTTGCGCCGGTTTGGCTTGACCGACGGTCATTTCCTCAAGCTGGCGGACCGGCTCGTCTATTATCTCTTTTTTCCGATTATGTTGTTCTGGAAGATCGGCGGCGCCCCACACTTGGCCGACGGGCAATGGCGCTTTATCGGCGTGACCATGCTCGCTGTCACCGTGATGTTTCTGCTCAGTGCGCTGATCATCAGAGCCTTGCCGGTCGCCCCGTTTCAGGCCGGCTCGTTCTCCCAGAGCTGCTACCGGTTTAACACCTATATCGGGGTGGCCGTCGTACTCAACAGCCTCGGCCCGACCGGTGTTGCCTGTTTTGGCGTCTTGATTGCGGTCATCATTCCGCTGATTAATCTGTACGCGGTTTCGTTGTTGATCTGGTATGGCGGCAGTGGTGACGGGACCCTCGCCAGAGGGCGGGTCGTGCTCCGGGCACTGCTTGCCAACCCGTTGATTCTCGGCTGTTTCGGCGGTATTGTCTATGCGCGGTTCAGCGGGGGAACCTTTCCGGTTTTTATCGACAATTCCCTGCAGCTCATGTCCATGGTCACGTTGCCGCTGGCCCTCATCTCGATCGGCGGCGTCCTCTCGTTTCGAGGGGTATTGCGCCATTTGCCGCTCTCGCTGCTGGCTGCGGCTCTGAAACTGGGCCTGTTACCGCTGCTCGGGTTTGCGCTGTATCGGTTGTTTCAGATCGATGGCATCCCGTTTCAGACGGGCATGATCTTCTTCTGCCTGCCCACCTCCACCGCCATCTACATTCTCTCTTCACAGCTCAACAGCGACACCGAGCTGGCTTCAGCAGCCATTGTCATCTCGACGCTGCTGTCTTTCGTTTCGTTGTCCATCGCCCTGCTGCTTTGAGACAGCAGGTTCAGGAGCTGCACGAAAGCATGGTGCAGCCGGCACGATTTTGCGCCCACTCCGGGCGTTTTCGGGCAAAGCTGTCATGCTCCGGTTGATCGTCGTAGGGGTGGCGCAATACTTCGAGCAGTTGTTCAATCAGTGCACTGTCACCTTGTTCGGCCCGGTCGATGGCAAGCTGGGCCAGATAATTGCGAAACACAAACTTGGGATTGACCCGGTTCATCGCCTGGCGCCGCTCGTTATCACTTGTGCAGTCGAGGCGCAACCGGGCACGATATGCGGCCAGCCAGTCGTTGAACCGATGCCGGGCCGCTTCACTGATGGCATCGGGACGATACGCGGTGGAGGAAAAGAAGGTCAATCCATCATCGTTGAAGTCACCGGCAGTCGGAATCTCGGCGAGCCGCCTGAAGAAAAGGGTCATATCCAGTTCGCAGGCGGCCAAGAGCTCGAGGGCGGTCTCCAGCAGGACAAGATCGTCCGGCCGGTATGACACCACGCCGAATTTGGCTGCGAGTATGGTTCGCCATCGTTCCTGGAAATGGTGCCGATATTGATCCAGCGTCTCCTGCAGCGGTTGTGCTTCACCGATCAGCGGGTAGAGGGCATTGGCCAACTGCACCAGATTCCACAACACCACCTGGGGCTGGTTGCCGTAGCAGTAGCGCCGGCCGTGGGCATCGGTCGTGTTTGGCGTCCAGGAGGGATCATATGCCTCGAGCCAGCCGTAGGGACCGTAATCAAGGGTCAGGCCGAGGATGGACATATTGTCGGTGTTGAGTACGCCATGAACGAACCCGACGCGCATCCAGTGGGCGACGAGTACGGCACTGCGTATACAGACGTCACTGAACCATTGCAGATAGCCGTCTCGGCCCGGTTGATACGCATGTTCGGCGAAATCGGTCCGGATGGTATAATCCGCCAGGCGCTTCAGCAGATCGGTCTCGCCACGGGCGGTGAGAATCTCGAAATTGCCGAAGCGCAGGAACGACGGCGACAGACGGCAGACAACGGCGCCCGGCTCGAGGCGGGGATGGCCGTCATAGAACATGTCGCGAAGCACGTGCTCGCCGGTGGCGATCAGGCTCAGTGCACGGGTGGTCGGAATCCCGAGGTGGTGCATGGCCTCGCTGCAGATAAATTCGCGAATCGAGGACCTAAGGACGGCGAGGCCGTCAGCCGCACGCGAGTAGGGTGTCGGCCCGGCCCCTTTGAGCTGCAGGATCCATCGTCGGCCGGCTGTATTGATGATCTCGCCAAGATTTATCGCTCGTCCGTCACCCAGTTGACCGGCCCATGAACCGAACTGGTGGCCGCCGTAACACATGGCGAACGGCTCCATTCCCGGCAGCAGTCGGTTGCCCGAGAAGACTTCGGCAAACAACTCAGACCTGCAGCTGTCCGCCGGTAGGTCAAGCAATTGTAAAGCCTCTGGCGAGCAAGCGAGTACCTGGGGAGACTTCACCGGGGTCGGCGTAACCCGCGAGTAGCAGGCATTATGCACCTGCCGTCGGCTGTTGTCGCCGGAGGGGTCACCGGGGAGTTCGGTGACAAAACGGTTGTCAAACGTCATCACCTCTAAAGGTTCGCTGACGAGTGTCGAATACATGCTATACCAGATGGGAATGGTTCTTATCTACTGATGAACCATAAGCATGGCTGGTGGGACGGGCAAACGAATTCGGATCCGCTGGCGCGGTACCTGGCGCAGGTCGCTGAGTTGTCCGGGGTGGTCGGGTGAAAAAAGGGAACCGCTAAAAGTTCAGCTGAATGGTCCCACTCACCCGTATCGTGATGTGCGATTCGCCGGCGGCCACTTCGGGTGCCGGTGGGACCGCTTGGAGCATCGCCATATCCATGGCATAGGTCTGACGATCGGTTATCGTACCCCCACGATCGACGGACAGGTTGACATAGCGGAAATCCTGAGCGCCGAGCGCAGTCGCAACGAGGCGAGCCTTTTCGGTAAACGCGGCGAGTGCCGCGGTAGTCAGCCGATCGTCGGCAGCTTTTTGGCGCTCCGGGCTCACCGAGAATTGCAGCGTGATGACGTTGAGCTGCTCCTGCAGGGCGCCGGTCAGCGCCGTCAACGCTTCGATGTCCGCACTTTCCAGGCGGAGCTGCTGGCTGACAGACCAGCCGGCAATGGTCCGGTTCTTGTAAATAGGGTTCGTCTGGTAATTCAGGGTCTGCTGCTTGATAGCGCTGTGCGTGCCGATCAGCTTGGCCGCCCAGGCCATTTTCTCGTTTACCGAGCGAGCGGCGTCCCGGGCGGTATTGGCCTCGGTAACCGCGGCGAGGGTTACGATGAGCAGGTCATTGTCAACAAGGTCAAACGCCTCCGCCTGCAGATTGACCAGATTATAGTGAAGCGGATCGGAGGCTGCGGCAGGGCCGGCGATGAGTGTCACGAGCAGGATGATGAGCGAAATCTGTTTTACGGCGGTCATGGTATCATGTAGAGTTTCGGGGTGAGTTGGCTAACCGTGAAACCATCAACCTGATGGTAGCTGAGGAGCCGCCGTCAGACAAGGATTTTCTCGGCAACGGTTTTGCTATGAGGTGCGATAGCCGCCATGACCGGACGTCATAACGGGCATGACCATCAATCCGGGCGTAGCCCGGCCGGCCGGTTCTGCCACAGGCTTCATCGTCAAGGCCCGGCAGAGCGCAGCAGCCGGAGAAAGAATCGACCGGCTTTGACTAGCTGCACTGTTGATTACAAAAAAAATATTAAATACAAGCAGAAGCGAGGATTGGACCATGACTGTCAGACTACCGGTAACCAACGGAAGCGAGTATGAAATACTGCCACAGAAAATCATCTGTCTGGGGCTGAATTATCTGGATCATATCAAAGAAAGTGCCCGGGACGATGCGACCCGGTTTAAAGATGAACTGCCCGCAGAACCGATCCTTTTTGCCAAAACCCCCAATACCCTGATCGGCCCGGATCAGCCCATTATCTTGCCCGCATTTCTCGACACCTATGGTTTCCGGACCTGTCGGACCGATTATGAAGCTGAGCTGGCAGTGATTATCGGTACCGGAGGCAAAGACATTGCCCCGGCAAAGGCGCTTGATCATGTGTTCGGTTATACCTGCTTTAATGACATCAGCCAGCGTAACTTCCAGAAACATGACAAATCCGGCTGGTTCCGCGGCAAATCGCTGGACACGTTCGGCCCCATCGGGCCACGGATCGTCCGCGCCGAAGATCTCGGCGACCCGCATCAACTCGATATCGTCTGCCGCCTCAACAAAACCGTGGTGCAGCAGGCCAGTACCGCCCAGATGCTGTTCAAGATCCCTGAAACAATCGCTTTTATTTCCAAGCATTTCAGTCTGGTTCCCGGCGATATTATTGCCACCGGTACACCAAGCGGCGTCGGTCCGCTGGCGCCGGGGGATGTGGTTGAAGTCGAGATCAGTGGTATCGGTGTGTTGCGCAACCCGGTCATAAAAGGGGGGTGAAACAGGGGAGCGGACGGAGTCGAAACGAACGAGCGGAGGAGTGGCTACTACATTGTTGCAATTGAAAACGATTCTCATCTTCAGTAGATTCAGCGCAGCAGGGATAGGCATCGTGCCGCCACGTGCGTCGGGCGATGTCTCACCACCTCGCCCTTCTGCCGAGAAGCGTTGGTGATTTATTCGGCTCCACCAGGCGGTGCGTGAAGCATTCGTTTTCAACCAGCAAAGGATGCTGCCATGAACTATCCGGTTTGGTATCTGCCTGAGATCGGCGGGGGACTGCTGATCGCCGTAATCGCCATTCTTCATGTCTTTGTTTCGCATTTTGCCGTTGGCGGCGGGTTGTATCTGATTTATGCGGAAAAAAAAGGGTTACGGGAGAAGAGCGACGGAATCCTTGCCTTCACCAAGGACCATGCCCGGTTTTTTCTGCTGCTGACCATGGTCTTCGGCTCGATCACCGGGGTCGGCATCTGGTTCATTATCGCGCTCGTCAACCCGGCGGCAACGTCGCTGCTTATCCATATCTTCGTCTTCGGCTGGGCTGCCGAGTGGGTCTTTTTTACCGTCGAGATTGCTGCCGCCTTCGTTTATTTCTATATGTTCGGGAGGATGGATTCGGCCACCCACCTGAAAGTCGGCTGGCTGTATTTTGTCAGCGCCTGGATGTCGCTGTTTCTGATCAACGGCATTATCTGCTTCATGCTGACCCCGGGGAGCTGGCTGGAAAACGGCAATTTCTGGGCCGGGTTTTTCAACCCGACGTTTTGGCCGTCGCTTGGCCTGCGAACTTTTATCGCCATCATGCTGGCCGGAGTCTACGGCTATGTCAGTGCCTCGTTCAGCCGTCACCCGGAGGTCCGGCAGGCCATGACCCGGTTCAGCGGCAAGTGGGCATTGACGGCGCTTGTTGCCGCCGTACCGTTTGCCTGGTGGTATGTGGCAGTGCTGCCGGAGCCGGCACAGAAACTGGTACTTGGCACATCACCGACGATCACCACCGCCGTGTACTGGGGAACCGCAGGAACGGCCGCTTTGCTGGTAATCACCCTGGGAGCCGGGTTGCTTCGCCCGACCTTGAATCTCAAGCCGGTAGCCTTGGCGGCGATGACCTGTGCGCTGATCACCATGGGATCTTTTGAATGGATCAGGGAGGCTGCCCGTCGACCGTATGCGATTAATGAGGTTATCTACTCGAACATGATCATGAAAAATGATCTTGAGACTATTGGCGACCGTGGGTATCTGCAGACGGCGATATGGGTCCCCGATCGCCAGGTCCTCACTGTCGATCCGGTTGCGGCGGGGGAAGAATTATTCATCCAGCAATGTTATGCCTGCCATACCGCCGGCGGCTTCAACAACGACCTCAAGGCCCAGACGGCGCGGTTGAGTTATACGGCGATGAGTTCCTATATCAAACGGATTCATCAGGTGCGCTATTTCATGCCGCCGTTTGCCGGCACTGAAGCCGAGGCCGATGCCCTGGCCGCTTATCTGGTCGGTCATTGGCATGGAAAAGAGATCGACGGGCCGGCGGCCGAAGGGCCCGGGGATGATCGGGCCGGGGCGCGCCTGTTTGAGGAGTACTGCGCCGCCTGCCATCTGCCCGATGATCTTGCCGGCAGCATCGCCGGCTTGACCCAACCCGTCCTTGTCGATCTGCTCGGTCGACTCGATGAGATTTCAGCTGAGATGGAACCCTTTCCCGGCAGCGACGAAGAGGCGGCGCTCCTTGCCTCGTTTCTTTCGGCGCTCAACAATGAGGCGGCACCGCAATTGCCGTCGTCAGCGAATGGTGGCCGTCTGTTTGCGGATAACTGCGCCATCTGCCATGCTGAAGAAGATGTTACGTCGGCAATGGCCGGCTGGGACCGTGATACGATCCGCGGAGTGCTTGACCGGCTCGAGGAAATATCTGATCAGATGCCGCCCTATGAGGGCAGCCCCGAAGAGAAAGACACCCTCGCCGATTACTTGTTTGAAAAAGGGAGGCACTAGTCATGAATGCACTGTTCGTACCGACTCCCGATACGATTCCGGTGGCCTGGGGCTGGTTTCAGTTTTTTCTGCTGCTGACCTTTCCGCTGCATCTGCTGGCCATGAACGCGATGATCGGCGGGTTGGCGATCAGTGTCGGGCAACAGTTTCTCGGCGGTGCGCTCCGGGAGCGACTCGCCCATCGACTGGCTATCGCTCTTCCCATGGTCATCGCCGTTGTTGTCAATTTCGGCGTGGCGCCGCTGCTCTTTCTGCAGGTGCTGTACGGTCAGTTTGTCTACACCAGTTCGATTCTGATGGGGATATTCTGGATTATGATCGTGCCGCTGCTCATCATCGCCTACTATGGCGCCTATCTTTACGACTTTCAGTTTACCCGCCTGGGTGGTTCGGCAAAATGGATCGGTCTTGTCGCACTGGTACTGCTGATTGCTATCGCCTATTTTTTTGTCAACAATATGCTGTTGATGTCACTACCACATGAGTTTGCCGGCTATTTCCAGCATCGGGCAGGAACCATGCTCGCCTCTGATCAGCCGGTATTTTGGCCGCGATTGCTGCATATGCTCTGCGGCGCACTGGCCGTCGGCGGCCTGTTCGTCGCCTTGCTCGGCAGGTTCCGGGCCGAGCGGGACCCTGCGCTTGCCGCTCATGCGTTTGCTGTCGGTATGAAAGCCTTCGTCGGCTTAACACTGGTCAACCTCGGTTTCGGAACCTGGTATCTGCTTGCCCAAAAGCGGCAGACGATGCTGCTCTTTATGGGCGGCGATCTCGGGGCAACGACGGTCTTCATCCTGGCTCTGTTGACCATTATTGTCATTCTCATTGCCTCTTTCCGGGGAATGCTGGGCCTGACCGTCGCCTCAGCGGTTGTTCTCGTCTATCTGATGAGTTTCATGCGGGCCTGGCTCCGCAGCGACTATCTCCGGGAGGTCTTTACCCCGGATCAACTGCAGGTTGTTGCCCAGTATTCGCCGTTGCTCCTGTTCCTTGTTGCGCTGGTCGGCGGGTTGATCTGCATTGCCTGGCTCTTGCAAAAAACGGCGGCGGCCTTGCGCGAAAGCGATGCGTTGCGGTGATCGAGGATCTCGGCGGCCGGCTATCACCGGGGTGTCACTGAAACCTGGTTGGCGGTCAAGAGCAGTGGTCGGCGGCAGGGTGTTGGTATTTTGCCTGCCCCTGTTGCTGTGCGTATCCTGTTTTTTTGCACCACCGCCCTTTGACGAGCAGCAGTGGCGCGAGCAGGTGCGGCGTCAGGATCCGGCGTTGCTGTATGCGCCGCACGAACATGACGGCATCTTCTTCAATCCCTGGCAGCCTGAAGAAAAGCGGGGCTTTCTTCAAGTCCTGAAATGGCGGATGACCCGCTCGCAGCACTACACTGCAGCGGAAAAAGTCTATCTGCCCCGATTCGTACCGGATCTTTTTGACCGTCTTGCAGCCGTTCCCGCAGAGCAGGATTTTTTGGTTTGGCTTGGTCATGCGACCTTTCTGATCCGTATCGGCGGCGACTGGTGGCTCACCGATCCGATGTTGTCCGACCGGGCGCTGCTGCCCAAGCGGGTCACTCCGCCGGCCTTGACCAAAGAGGAACTGGCCCGGCTGACCGGTCCGCTCACCGTACTTATTTCCCATAATCATTACGACCATCTGGATAGTGCAACTATCCGCATGGTGCCGCCGCATGCCCGGCTGATCGTGCCGCTTGGGCTTGGTGATTTTGTTTCGTCGTTGCACGACGGTGAAGTGGTGGAACTCGACTGGTGGCAACGTTTCGCCGCCGGCTCCGCAGAAGTTATCTGCCTGCCGGCGCAACACTGGTCGTTGCGTCTTGGTACACGGCGGAACGCTTCACTCTGGGTCGGTTTTTTAATTCGCTCCGCGGGCCGGGACGTCTATTTTGCGGCAGACAGCGGAGCCTTTATCGGTTTCCAAGAATTCGGGCGCATTTTCCCGTCTATCGATTACGCGCTGTTGCCGATTACTGCGTATCACCCACGCTGGTTCATGCATTATCCCCACATAGACGTTGCTGAAGCGATCCAGGCATTTGAAGACCTTGGCGCCCGCTGGTTCGTGCCGACACAGTGGGGTACGTTTCGACTCGGCGATGAGCCGGCGGGCTATCCGCTCCTTGACCTGGAGCGGACTATTGCCGAGCGCGGGCTCGATGAGAAACGGTTTATTCGGCCCGCGCTTGGCGAGATTATTCTGCTACAACGATGATGACCTGTAAGGGGGTTTCTATAAAAGCAGAAATAATCTTGACAGGTTGGGCTGTTCACCGCTATGGAAAGGCAGTGAAGAGCGGTTATACCTCGACCTGGGGGCAACCGCGTTGAACCGGCGGAAAAAAAGCCGCTGCTGCGTTACCGTGGGCGTTGGTTTCACTGCTTACAAGGAAAGGGAATCATGCGGTATCTGATTGCATGTGCGCTCATGGCGCTGGTGGCGGGTTGTTCGTCTTTTACCGAGAAGCACTCACGAACGCTATTGCTTGACCGCACCACTGGCGAAATAAAGGAATGTACGGTGGATGCCTGGCGTTCCGCCAAATCCTACGAGACCTATCAAGACTGCATCCGTTCCTACGAAACGCAGGGCTATTCGATCTGGAGCCAGTATTGACTGGAATGGGTTGACCTTTCAGAGTGCTGAAGGAAGTCGGCTCCCGCCGATTGCTTTGCCTTTTCTCCTCCCGCCTGCTATGTTTTCTTATGGTGTCTTCTGATCGGTATCATTGGTGGGGGAGGGGATATACGCTGTTGGAACTGATGGTGGTCATTGCCATTATCGGTACCCTGGCCGCCATTGCCATTCCGAATTTTCTCGGCTATCGCGAACGGGTCCGGGTTATCATTGCCCTTGAAGATCTGCGTGCAATCAGCCTGGCAATCGATACGTTTTATGCCGAGCATGATCGTTACCCAAACGACCTTGCCGAAGCCGGCCTGGCCGGGAAGAAGGATCCATGGGGCAACGCTTATCAGTACCTCAATTTCGATCTCGCTCATGGTGTCGGACAGATGCGTAAAAATCGTTCGTTGGTTCCGGTCAATAACGATTATGATCTCTACAGCATGGGACCCGATGGGCGGAGTCAGCCGCCGTTCACCGCCAGAGCCAGCCAGGATGATATCGTCCGTGCCAATAACGGGGCCTATTTTGGTCAGGTTTCGAACTACTGAGCGGCGATAGGTCATGGGACATTTCTTCGGGACAAGCAAGATTGCCAGGAAGTTCGTCTGGCTGTTTCTGGTCTGTGCCTTCCTGCCGACGTTTATCCTGCTGTTTATTTCCTATGGACGGGTCAGCGATCAATTCATTGATCAGAATATCGGAAAACTAATCAAGGAAACGAAGACGTACGGCCTGTCGCTTTACGAACGGTTGGTACGGATGAGTGAACAGTTGCAGTTTTTCGCCCGGCTGATCGAACGGGATGGATTGGATAACGTTGCATTAATCCAAGAGCGTTTCCCCGAATTGACCAGCATTTTTACCGGCCTGATCCTCTATTTCCCCGATACCAACCAGTCGGTGAGCATCGCTGGGGATACGGACGGGTGGTCGGCGGTGCTCGCGGAACTGTCGGTCGACTTCAACGGTGGGGTCGCTATCCATAAACGGTTCCCTGACTACGGCCCGGCGATACTCTATCTGGGGATACCGGTGCCGCTGCCGAGCGAGCGGTTCGGATACTTGCTCGCCACGGCCTCTCCCGACTACCTCTGGGGAGTAGGGACGGTGCCATTGTTGCCGGTAGCCGCCGAGTTGACCATTTATGACGAGCATGGCAGACAGCTGATCGGTGGCGAAGCCTCATCGGGGGCGCGGCTTGTCGATCTGACGTTGACCGGCTTGGAGCATGGCAAAGGTTTCGATTATCTCCATGATGGCGAACGGTACCTGGCCGGTATCTGGGGCCTGTTCCTCGATGCCCGCTTCGGATCCGGTACCTGGACGATTGTGTTGGGCCAGCCCGAATCGTATCTGCTTGGTTCGCTCAAGGATTTCAAACGAAATCTGGTTCTCGCTATTTTGTTGGGGATGTGGCTGATTCTCTTTTTGTCATTATTGCTGATCCGCCGGGGATTTGCACCGCTGCAGGCCCTGCAGGAGCGGACCCAGCGAATCGCCGCGAAAGACTTTACCGGTGAAATGTCCCTGGCAACCGGGGATGAGTTTGAAGAACTGGCACAATCCTTCAATACCATGTCTCGGGAGCTGGGCAAACAATTTGCGGCGCTGGAGGCGATCGACAAGATTGATCGCGCCATTCTCTCATCGATCACCCTTCCCGATATCATCATGGCAACCCTGCCGATGCTCCGGGACTTTTTTACGTGTGATATGGTGGTGCTCGGTTTGGTGAGCGGGCGGTCCGAGTATCATGTGAAGGCGCATGTCCTGGGAGAGGGTGATACCGAACCGTTTGTGGAGCATATCGTCATTGACGAGGGGCGCCGTAAGACGCTTTTCACCAGCCCTGAGCCGTTTCTCTGGCCGCAGGGACTCGGCGGTATCGAGCGATTCTCTATCCTGAACCGCTATGATGCCGGTACCATCGTCTCCATGGCCCTGCTGCAGGACCTTCAGGTCAAGGGCATCATTATTCTTGCCCATCGCCGTCCCCATACCAGTGACGCCGGCGAGCTTCGGCAGCTGCGGCAGCTGGGAGACCAGATAACGATCGCGCTATCCAATTGTGAACTGGTCGAAAATCTTGAGAAGATGGTTACCGGTACCATCGAGGCGCTGGCCAGAACGGTCGACGCCAAGTCGAAATGGACGTCCGGGCATTCCGAACGGGTGTCGTTGCTGGCCGGTATGATCGGCACCAGACTCGGTCTGCCGGAAGACCATGTCGTCAGGCTCAATCGCGGTGGTCTGCTCCACGATATCGGCAAGATCGGTATCTCTCGTGAGATCCTCGATAAGCCGTCACGACTCACGGATGAAGAGTACCGGACGATTATGACCCATCCGGAGATCGGGGTGAAGATCCTTGAACCGATCGAGGCCTATCAAGATATCCTGCCGATGATCCTGCAGCATCACGAACGCTATGACGGCAGCGGCTATCCGGGAAAACTGGTTGGTGAGCAGATTACGCTGGAAGGCAGGATTCTCGCTGTCGCCGATGTCTACGATGCCCTCAGTTCGATGCGCCCGTATCGTTCAGGTTGGGTACGAACGGATGCCCTTGACTATATCTCGAATTACGCCGGCACCTATTTCGACCCGGAAGTCGTCGCGGCATTCCGGGCGGTCGTCCATTAACACCGGCGCTGCGTTACTGGAGAAGGACCAAAGGATGACGGACATTCCACAACAGCAGGGATCGCCCGGCTCCGGCAGCCGGCTGCTCCTTATCGAAGGGTGGCTTTCGGTGGGGTGTAATACCATACTTTTTGTGCTGAAGCTCTGGGTCGGGCTACTCGTCGGATCGGTGGCATTGATCGCCGACGCCTGGCACACGCTGACCGATTCCGTCAGCTCCGGCATTGTTATCTTCAGTGCCTGGCTGGGGAGTAAACCCCCTGATGAAGAACATCCGTTCGGTCATGGCCGGACCGATCTGGTCTGTTCCGTCATTATCGGGGTACTGCTGGCTACCATCGGTTTTGAGTTCATCATCAAGGCCGTCCAGCAGATCAGATCCGGTGTGTCGGTGATCTACGGCCCACTGGCGGTTGCGGTAACGGTGCTGTCGATCGTCGTCAAGGAGCTGATGGCGCAGTTCGCCTTCTGGGCTGCTCGCCGGACCGGCAACCCGCTGCTACGGGCCGACGGCTGGCACCATCGAACCGATTCGCTGTCGTCGGTGATTGTCCTTGTCGGCATTTCGCTTGGCAGCCTGTTCTCGTGGATGGACGGTGCGCTTGGGATCGTTGTTGCAGTGCTGATCTTGTATGCCTCCTATGATATTCTTCGCGACTCGGTCAACCGCCTGATTGGCGAAAAGCCGGATCGACAATTGTTGCGTGCAATCCGGGAAATTGTCTTAGAACTGCAACCGGATACTGTTCCCCACCATTTTCATCTCCATCGCTATGGCGATCATGTCGAATTGACGTTTCATATCACCATGGCTCCTGATCTGACGCTGCAGGAGGCACACGCACAGGCCCACCGGGTCGAACGAGCCTTGCGTGAGCGACTCGGCATCGAGGCAACCATTCACATGGAACCGGGAGGATACTGACGGTGTCATTCATAGATCTGAGAAGCGACACGGTAACCAGGCCGACAGCGGCAATGCGTTGCGCCATGGCCGAGGCTGCGGTTGGCGATGATGTCTATGGCGAAGATCCGAGTGTCAATGAGCTTGAAACCTTCACTGCCGCGCTGCTTGGCTGTGAGTCGGCGCTTTTTGCATCAAGTGGAACGCAGGCCAATCTGCTGGCGTTGCTTGTCCATTGTCAACGTGGTGATGAGTATATCGTCGGGCAGACGGCGCACACCTATCGATTCGAAGGCGGCGGGGCAGCAGTTTTCGGGTCGATTCAACCGCAACCGCTTGATTTCGAACCTGACGGGACGTTGAACCTGGAGCTGGTGGCCGCAGCCGTCAAGCCGGATGATTTCCATTTTGCCCGCACCAGACTGCTCTGCCTGGAAAACACCCAGAACGGCCTGGCGCTGCCGTTGTCGTATCTCCAGCAAGCCCGAGACTGTGCCGATCGGCACGGTCTCAAACTTCATTGTGACGGTGCGAGAATCTTTAACGCGGCTGTCAAGTGCGGCGTCGACGTGCGTGACATCAGTCGCCATTTCGATACGATATCGGTTTGCCTGTCCAAAGGGCTCGGCGCCCCGGTCGGCTCAGTGTTGTGCGGCGATCGTGTCACCATTGCCGGGGCTCGGCGTTGGCGCAAGGTGCTCGGCGGTGGGATGCGGCAGGTGGGAATTGTTGCCGCCGCAGGCCGTTATGCGCTTGAACATCATCGGCATCGTCTGATGGAAGATCATGAAAATGCTCGTCTGCTGGCCGAAGGCCTGCGCTCGATCGCGCTGTGTCAGGTGGACTATGCGCCGACACAGACCAACATGGTTTTCTGTACCGTTCCCGAGGAGCGCGCTCCGGCGCTGCGGAGTGTTCTTGCCGACAATGGCATTCTCGTCGGCGCCGGCAGGCGGATCCGCCTGGTGACCCACCTCGATGTTACCAGCGATGATATTGCTCGGGTCATTTCTCTCTTCACCCGATTTTTCTCCTAACCCCCATAACGGGGCGTCACAACGAAGCATGAAAATCATGCCAAAGCTGGCCCGGGCGGTTCTGTCGGCGGCTGCATTGTGAAGGCCCGGCAGAGCGTAGCAAACAGGCCGAAGGGATGCGGACAGGACGTCGTGACGAAGCAGAACAATCGCTTCGTGTGTGGTTCTGCCGATTGCCTGACCGGTCAAACACGCGGGATGTTGATTGCCCGGAGCATGAAAGCACGGTGTTCCAGCAAGGCAACCGGTCTTTTCTCCGGGGTACATTGATCAGATGCCGGTAACAATTTGTGGTTATAGGAAGAATCAATGGACTTATGGTAAAGATGAGTACACGATAAATTCTTCTGTAGGACTCGTTACATATTACTGATCAGCGTGCTGTACCCCCAAGCAGGCCTGAAACCACCTGTGCTCGATGTGCGGGATCAGTGCTTCGCCCCGATAAACGTCTCCAATGTCATGGTTATCGCGCTCGGGCGTCAACGTCTGCGCTTCTTTGATTTTCTGACAAAACATCAGGTTGTTGGGTGGAATAAAACATCCGCTTGTTGCTTTTGATCGCTGCACAACACGCCTATTGCAACGATCATGATGCACAACGACAGTGTCGTATCTCCCCTTCTAAGTCCCTGGAAAGACAAATCTGTTCTGCTTGACAGCGCGATGTTCCGCTTGGTATTTCAAGGCAAGCGGAGCCGCACTACACCCCTGCGGCCCCTGCAATATGATGACGGTTCATGAGATTCACGTCTGCGCGAGGTAATGCCATGTCGATGGAACTGGTTCTTTCCGGAGCGATCTTTATCGGGTTGGCCCTGTTGATCCCGACCGTGATGATTCTCACCGTTGTCTTTGGACCCCGTTCCGGTGGTGATGCCAAAAATGACCCGTATGAAAGCGGTATCAAGCGGATGGTCGGGATGGCCGACCAGAAATTCAGCGTCAAATTCTACCTGCTGGCCATCCTCTTTCTGATTTTCGATATCGAAGCGGTATTCATGTATCCGTGGGCTGTCAGCCTGCGGGAACTCGGTGTGCTCGGATTTGTCGAAATGACCGTGTTCATGCTCTTGCTGCTCACCGGGTTGATCTACATCTTGCGCAAAGGAGTACTCAATTGGCGTTAGGAATTGAAGCGAGTCTCGGTGACTCGATTGTAACGACGAAGCTTGATGCCATCGTCAACTGGGGTCGGCAGTATTCCTTGTGGCCGATGGTCTTCGGTACCGCTTGCTGTGCCATCGAATTCATGAGTACGGCAGCGAGCCAGCATGACGTCTCCCGGTTCGGTGCGTAAGTCATCCGGTTCTCTCCCCGGCAGGCCGACCTGATGCTCGTCTGTGGCACGATCAGCTACAAGCAGGCGCCGATCCTCAAACGGATCTACGACCAGATGGCTGACCCGAAATGGGTCGTGGCGATGGGGGCCTGCGCCAGTTCGGGGGGCATCTATGACAATTACTGCACGGTCCAGGGGATTGATACGATCATCCCGGTCGATGTCTACATTTCGGGGTGCCCGCCCCGTCCGGAGGCGGTATTTGACGCGCTGATCAAGATTCAGGAACAGATCGGAACGGAAAGCGTTCTCGTGGATCGACACAAAGATTTCAAAGGGATTCTCGATTAACCATGAATGAGACCGTGATGGACAGGCTCCAGATCCTGTTTCCCGAGAGTCGGTGCCGGCGGGTGCTGGACTGCATCGTGCTGGATGTTGCGCCGGAGGCGCTGATTCCCACCATGGAGCAGTTGAAGACCTATCCCGATCTGGGCTTTTCGCTGCTGCTTGATATCACCGCCGTCGATTATCTGCAGTATCCGGAGCCGCCGCCGACCCGTTTTCGGGTGATCTACACGCTGCGCAATTGGCGCCGCAACTGGCTCGTACAGGTGGTCACCCCGGTCGCCGATCCGGATCGCGGCCTGCCCAGTGTCAGCGGGCTCTGGGGAGCGGCCGACTGGGCCGAGCGTGAGGTCTACGATCAGTACGGCATCGTTTTCACCGGCCACCCTGATCTGCGGCGCATCCTGAACCACTGGCAATTCAAGGGGCATCCACTGCGCAAGGATTACGATATCTTTCAGGGCCAGATCTGCTACGAGACCGACAGCCTGGAACGGGAGATCAGGGCGCGGCTCGCCGCCAAGGGGGTTGATGAAAGTACGATGCGGGACATCAACACCGAGATGATGTTCCTCAACCTCGGTCCTTCCCATCCGGCAACCCATGGCGCGATTCGGATCTTCACGGCGCTGGACGGTGAGACGATCATGGCCAACGTCAACGAGATCGGCTATCTCCACCGGGGATTCGAGAAAACTGCTGAGAACCGGACCTATAATCAGGTGATTCCGCTCACCGATCGGCTCAATTATTGTTCGGCGCTGATCAACAACATCGCCTACGTCAAGGCGATCGAGTCTTGGCTCGGCCTGAAGATCACCGAGCGGACCGCGTTCATGCGGCTGATTCTTACCGAATTTTTCCGCATCCAGGATCACCTGGTCTGTCTCGCCGCCAACCTGCTCGACATGGGCGGGCTGACCAACTACTGGTACCTCTATAACGAAAAAGAAGCCTCGTACGATCTGATCAGCAGGCTTACCGGAGCCCGACTCACCAGCTCGTTTACCCGGATCGGCGGGATGTACCGGGATTTTTACGACGGTTGGGAAATGGATATGGAGCAGCAGTTGCGGGCCATTGAAAAGGGTGTCAACGACTCGCTCAAGCTGGTGCTGCAGAACCGTATTGTCCACGATCGGAGTCAGGGCACCTGCGTGCTGCCGGCAGAAACGGCGCTGTCTTACGGATTCACCGGTCCGAATCTGCGGGCCAGCGGCGTCGCTTTTGATCTGCGCAAGGACAACCCGTACTATCATTACGACGCGCTCGACTTCAACGTGGTGGTCGGGAGTACCGGCGATATCTATGACCGAATCATGGTCCGCTTCGAGGAGATATTCGAGAGTATCAAGATGATCCGCCAGGCGATGAAGCTGATCCCCGAGGGTCCGATTTTCGTCGCCGACCACCAGCATGTTCTGCCGCCCAAACAGCAGGTCTATTCCCGGATCGAAGGACTGGCCAATCATTTCAAACTGATTTTTGAAGGGGTGAAGGTCCCGGCCGGCGAGTGGTACGACAGCTTCGAGGCGGCCAACGGGGAACTCGGTTTTTACTGCGTCGCCGACGGCTCGGGGCAACCGTACAAACTGAAGGTCCGGCCACCCTGCTTCTATGCGATGTCCGGGTACCATGTCATGGTCGAGGGCGAGATGATCGCCGATGCGATCATTAATCTCGGGAGTATCAATATCATTGGCGGGGAGCTGGATCGATGAGTGACCGTTCCGCATTACTGTCCACCGGTACACCGTTTGCCTTCGATGCTGCAAGGAACGCCGAGTTCGAACGGTTATGCCGACGCTACCCGGTGCGGGAATCGATGATCATGCCGGCGCTGTGGCTGGCCCAGGAACAGCAGGGATGGATCAGTGCCGAGACCATCACCTATATCGCCGAGCGCATCGGAACCTATCCGGCCAAAGTGTTTGAGCTGGCGACCTTTTACACGATGTATCACCTGCGGCCGATGGGCCGCCATCATATCTGCGTCTGCCGTACCCTGTCGTGCTACCTGCGTGACAAGCAGGAGATCGTCGAATATCTGGCTGATGAAATCGGCATCAAGCCGGGGCAGGTGAGCAGCGACGGCCGCTTCAGCCTCGAAGAGGTCGAGTGTCTCGGTCATTGCGGTACCGCGCCGGTGGTGCAGGTCAACGGCGAGTTCCATGAAGCGATGGATGTAACGAAACTCAAGGCCCTGCT
>CAZSOA010000037.1:0-24930 GCA_964608305.1 uncultured Desulfofustis sp.
CCCAGCCATCCCATCAGAACCGGCAGGATGTACTGTGATGGAAAACCAAAAACCATGTGGTTCTGCAGGCCGGGAAAGGCAATGAAAAACAATCCGAAATGCCCGCAGATCAACAATAGGACACTGAAAAGCAGGGTGTACCGAATTTCCTTCTTGTACGCACTATTCATGCTCTCCTCCTTTTGGCAAACTGCCTTTTGGTTTTCCCTTGCCGCCTCTCCCGGAACTGGCCGGACCTGATTTCAGCGGGATGTGGCAGCGGGCGTTTTGTCAAGCCATGACCATGTGTCATGGCGGCATCAGCTCAATACAACAAGCGGCGCGGTACCGCCAAAATGGCAGCAGCCGGTTGCGTTGCGAGGTGCGGCAAGCGGCATTTGTCCGGTACTGCGCGGTTATGGGTGTCGTCCGGAAATTGGTCCCGGACAGGGCCGTTCACTGAAGGTCGCGGGAACCATGCATGACGAAGACCGAGCGCTCGATCGATGATAAGGAAACCAGAACCCTCCGGGTGTCATCACGAGGAAAACGGAGGGCCGGGCCGGACGTATCGATGGAGCAAAGAGGTTTGTTTTGCTCGCCCTGCGTACCTGCGTGTGTCCTCCCGGAGTCGGAAAAATCATGAGCGCTTTTGCCGGATACCGATTACACTTGGCGGAACTGAACGAGCGCTCACTCTGGTTTGTGTCAGAGTATAAGTTCACCGCATGGGAAATGTCAACTATTTTTATGTATCGTGATTTCAAGCTTATGCGTTGCCCGGTGGTGCGACGATGCGGGAGTCTGCGCCGCTCCGTTTCGTCGTTTGAGCGCAGTTGTTGAAGATGTGCCGCATGGATGAAAAACTGGCGAGAAAAAGGAAACACCGTTATGGAGAGCAGTGGACGGATCATCGTTAATACGGGAGACGGCAAGGGCAAGACCACTGCAGCCCTCGGCATGGCCTGCCGGGCACTCGGTCACGGTCAACGGGTCTGTGTGATCCAGTTCATCAAAGGAGAAGGGGTCTACGGAGAACGGCTCTTCGCCGATCAGACAGCCAATCTTGACTGGTTTATCTGCGGCAAAGGATTTGTGTTCAAAAGAGAACAGCTCGATCGTGACAAAGCCGCCGCCCGATCCGGATTTGCTCTTGTCAAAGAGATCATTGCCAGTGACTCGTACGATCTGCTGATCCTGGATGAGTTGACCTACCTGCCGAAGCTCCAATTTCTCGATGCTGCCGAGATCGTCGCCGCCATCGCGGCAAAACCGACTCGGTTGACCATCGTCATCACCGGCAGAGATGCTCCGGTAGAGTTTTTGCAGATCGCCGATACCGTAACCGAGATGCGCTCGGTGAAGCACGCCTACCAAAGCGGTGTCAAGGCCCAGAAGGGCGTCGAATTTTAAGGGGGCTCCATGGCCGGTCAGTCGGGAAGTCTTGCCGGGTTGAAAGTACTCGACCTATCGCGAATGCTGCCCGGCCCGTATTGCTCGATGATCCTCGCCGACCACGGCGCCGAGGTCATCGCCATCGAGGATCGACGTTTTGCCGTCGACAACCTGTTCTTCAGCGCGCTCTATCGCAATAAGCGTCACCTCAGTCTGAATCTGAAAACTGCGGCCGGCCGGGAGATCTTCTTGCGGCTGGCTGCTGCTGCCGATGTGGTCATCGAAGGGTTCCGTCCCGGGGTTGTACAACGCCTCGGTATCGATTACCAGACCCTGCGGCAGCAACAGCCGAAACTCATTTACTGTTCGATAACCGGGTACGGTCAGACCGGGCCCGCCCGGCACCGTGCCGGGCATGATATCAACTATCTCAGTACATCCGGCATCCTCGATCTGGTGGGATCCAAGGACGGCCCACCAATCATACCCGGCGTGCAGATTGCCGATATCGCCGGTGGCAGCCTGTCGGCGGTTATCGGGATTCTTTTGGCGCTTGTGGCCAGAGATCGATACGGTGAAGGTCAGTACATCGATATCGCCATGACCGACAGTGTGCTCGGAATGCTCCTGCTCCCCGAGGAACTTGGCCGGCGAGCCGGGGCACCGCTGCGGCGAGGTGATCATCTGCTGGCGCACCGCTTTGCCTGTTATCATGTCTATCCCACCGCTGATGAGCGATACGTCGCCGTCGGCGCCCTGGAGCATCGCTTCTGGGAACAGCTCTGCCGATTGCTCGAGTTACCGCAGTACGTCGATCGGCAGTATGACGAATCGTGCCGGGACGAGGTGATCGATGCGGTGGGTGATCGATTTCGGAGCAGAACGGCAGCTGCCTGGGAAGCACTGCTGGCCGATCATGATGTCTGTGTGACGGTCGTGGCACATCCCGATGAAATCTGGACGAACCCGCTGTTTATCGAACGCGGCATGGTCGTCGGCGATGCTGCCGGTGCTGCCGGACCTGCACCGTCGCTCGGTATACCGATCAAACTCAGCCGGACCCCGGGGTCGATCCGCAGTAAACCGGATACGTTTGGTGGCAGCTCGACAGCGATTTTGCAGGAACTGGGCTATGCTTCCGAACAGATCGATGCGCTTCGTCGGGAGGGCGTCATCTGACGAGCCCGGCTTTGCCGTTTGTGCCGACAGCATCAGAGAGGTACCTGTGCAGGCCGATTATGCAGAATTTTTCAGCGTGTTCGCCCATGTCAGCAAGGCGATCCATTCCGGCCAGAACACCACTGAAATCCTTGCTCACATCGTCACGAACATCCGGGAAATCCTTGGTGCGAAAGGCTGTATCTTCTGGCTTGTCGATCATACCCGACAGCAGATTGAAACCATGGTCTCGGATGGTTTTCCGTACCGGAATTTGTCTGAGGTCAACTATCAGGAACTGATACGCATTTTTGACCCGGCCGATGGGCCGTGCGTCGTCATCGCTGATGCAAAGACTGATCGGCGTATTCCGGATCGGGATACGATCGGCAAAAAAAGCGTCGGCACCATTTACGGCAACCATTTTTCGATCGTCGGCAGCCATGCCGGTTTGCTCGCCGTCTATTTTTACAGCCACCGGGAATTACATGAGCGGGAGCGCGAAATAATCGCCGCCCTCGGCGAACAGGGAGCGATTGCCCTGCATAAGGCGCGCAGCTACGACGAGAAAATGTTCGAGAGCCTGCAACAGGTTGTCGAGGTGCTGGTCCTGGCGCTGGAAGCGAAAGATGAGTCAACCCATGGCCATTCGCTGCGAGTCGCTCAATTTGCGCGGGTTATCGGGCAGGAATTAGGGCTGGCCGAGGCTGAACTGGAAAATCTGCATCGTGGCGGTCTGCTTCATGATATCGGGAAGATCGGTATGAACGACGATATCCTGGAGAGGCTTGGTATTCTTTCGCGAAAAGAGATGGACATCGTCCGGCAACATCCGGTTATCGGTGCCCGGATCGTGGCACCCCTCAAGTTCCTCGACGAGGTGGTACCGCTTATCCGTCATCACCATGAGCGCTTCGACGGCAGTGGCTACCCGGACGGCCTTCACGGATCCGCCATTCCGCTTGGCGCACGGATACTCACGGTATGTGATGCATTTGAAACGATGCTCGCGGGACGAACCCATTTTGCCCGGATGAAGCTCGAGGATGCGGTGGTAAACCTGCAGCAGAACGCCGGCCAGCAATTTGATCCCGAGGTTGTTGCTGCCTTGTATGCCGCGCTGATCAAGCATCCGGAAGGGATGTCGCAGCAGGTTGCCGGCCCGCTGCTCACCTGTTTGAAAAACTATCGGGAGAAATTGGGAGCGCGTTATGGGCCTCCGGCTCAGCTGTTCATCTGAGTGGCGCAGGTGCCGGTTTACCGGCCATGGATCGCTCGGCGCAAACGGCCTAGAGAAGGTGTGCCCAGACAGGTACGAATGAGGAGTCCCTGACCATGGAAGCGAGCGATTCGGCAAATCAAACGGGGGACCGGCTGCGGCTCGTGCTCGGCATCATTCTGCCGACGCTGCTGGTGATGCTCATCTCCATCGGCTCGGTCTACTGGTTCATTATTCCCACCTTCAAGGAGAATTTTCTGCAGAGTAAGCGGGAGATGATCCGGGAACTGGTCAATGTTGCCTGGAGCATCATGGCTGTATATGAAAATCAGGAGCGATCCGGCCTCCTCAGCCGTGACGAGGCGCAACGGCGGGCCAAAGAGGATCTCGAGCAACTGCGGTACGGTGGCGAAGGACAGGATTATTTCTGGATCAGTGACCTGCATCCGCGGCTGGTAATGCACCCGTATTCGAAGGAACTCATCGGCACCGATCTTACCCAGTTTGAAGATGCCGGCGGCAAGCGGCTGTTCATGGAGATCAAGGAGGTGCTTTCCGGGGCGGACAGCGGTTTTATCGACTATATCTGGCATCGAAAATATACCGAAGTCCTCGACGTGCCGAAGCTCAGCTACGTCAGGAAATTCGAACCATGGGGATGGGTGGTCGGCACCGGCGTCTTTCTTGACGATGTGGAACGCAAAACGGTGGAACTGACCCGCCGGCTGACCCGGATGATCCATGCCGGGGTTGTGCTTATAACCCTGCTTTTGGCAGTCATCGCTCTTCGCAGTCTTGTCTCTGAGCGGAAACGGAGGGAGGCCGAGGAAGGCTTACGCCGCTCGCAGGTAAAATACAAGACACTCGTTGAAACGGCAGTGGACCCGATCATGATGGTTCACAACGGTACCTGTCTGTTTGCCAACAAGGGAATGGAGGATCTGCTCGGTTACCACCCGGCTGAGCTGGAAACAATCAACCTGGCTGCAATTGCCGAAAGATCCACTGCAGAACAGGAAAAGAGTTACGAAATCTGGGAAAATGCCCTGCACGGCTACGTTGTCGGTGGCCGCCATGATCTGGTGTTGCGCCGCAAAGATGGCCGGCTGGTCAAGGCGTCGGTGACCATGAGCCGGAAGAACCTGGGGAGTCAGAAGGTTGTTGTTCTGACGGCCCGGGATGTCAGCGCCGCCCGGATGATCGAAGAGGAGTTGGCGGAGCGTCGCGACCGTTTTCGCCTTCTTGCCGGGCGCCTGCAGATCGGGATGTTCAGAACCGGCGTCAAATCGGGTTTTCCGTTTGCCGAGGTCTGTGAGGTGACACGGGAATTGCTCGGCGTTGATGATGAGCGGCGCCTCCTTGACACACCGTTGACCGCATTTCTCGATAATAATGACGATGCCCGCGAACTGACAGCGTTGTTGAAAGAACAGGGATTTGTCAAAGAGCGGCAGGTCTCGCTCAAGCAAGCAGGCGGTCGTTCGCTGACGGTGGCTATCTCCATGGTGGTGATCACCGACGACCAGGGACGCCCGCTCTATTGCGATGGCCTCCTTGAGGATGTCAGTCGGCAGCGGCAGTCGGAGGAGGAACGGGAGCGACTTATCGTCGATTTGCAGACGTCATTGATGTATCTCAATCAACCGGTGCGTAATTCCCTGTCCGGCTTCGTCTCCTGTGAACTCCATACGCCGATTCGGACGGCGGCAAAGCTGATGAGCGAGGCGGGCCGAAGTGCAATCCTCGTCGCCAGTGAGACCGGAGCGATGGTTGGTATCGTAACCGATCTGGTCTTGCGGGAGCGGGTGGTCGGGGGGGCAATCTCTGCTGATGCTCCCGTCTTCCAGGTAATGAGTGCGCCGCTGATCTACATCGACGATTCGGCGCTGGTGTTCGAGGCCGTCCTGCTGCTCCAGGAACGCGGCATCAAACATCTCGTGGTGCGGGACGGAAACGGTACGGTATCCAGTGTCATCAGCAATGAGGAATTGCTCGATATGCATCGCTACTCGTCGTCTTTCATCCTCGAGCAGATCCGCAGGGCGTCGTCCGTCGAGGCAATCGGCGTCAGCCTGCAGCGACTGCCGCGCATCATCAAGGCACTCATTGACTGCGGAGCCCATGCCGAGAATATCACTCGGGTGATCACCACCATCTCCGACACCGTGCTTTCCCGAATTATCGACCTTGCCCTCGCCGAATCCGGTGAACCACCGGTTTCATTTGCCTTTGTCAGCGTCGGCAGTGAAGGCCGCGGTGAACAGACGCTGCTCACCGATCAGGATAACGCCATTATCTATACCGATGTCGACGAAGACCGCGAAGCCGCCGTACATGACTACTTTCTGCGCCTTGGCACGATGGTTTGCACCGCGCTCGATCAGGTTGGATACCGGTTTTGCAAAGGCAAGGTCATGGCCATGAATCCGGACTGGTGTCGGCCGTTGGCTGTTTGGAAAGGATATTTTTCCCGGTGGATCGGCGAGGCAGGTCCCGAAGAATTGATGGAGGTGAGTATATTCTTTGATTTCCGGTGCCTGTATGGTTCCCGGCAATTGACCGAAGAGCTGCGTTCCCATATCGGCACCAAGGCAATGAAACAGAAACCGTTTTTCTATCAGATGGCCCAGAACACGCTGCTGTTCAAGGTTCCCATCGATTTTTTCGGCAAGATCGCCGTTGAGTCCGGCGGTGAGCATCCGAATACGTTCAATATCAAACACGCTATGGCGCAGGTGGTCGGTTTTGCGCGGATTTATGCCATCTATCACGGCCTGGAAAGCACCGGAACGCTGCCGCGGCTCGATCAAATGCTGGCCAAGGGAGAGCTGAGTAAGGAGGTTCATGCGGAAATTCGCGAAGCATACAATTATCTAATGCAGCTACGGTTCCGGCATCAGGTGCGGCGGGTTGAGGATGGACTCGAGCCTGACAATCATGTTCATATCGACGAGCTTTCACCGATGGAAAAAGATTTGCTGGAGAAGATTTTCAGCCAGCTCAACCAACTCAGAAAGCGGCTTAGCCAGGTTGGTGAACGGGATATCTTCTTCTGATGGGCCGCGCTATTGGGGCAGGAACAAACGAAGCCATATTTCGGCTGAAAACATTTCCGGGAGGTGCCGATGCAGGTGGCAGAAGCATTGCGACAACGCAAATCGACCCGAGCATTCCTTGATCGTGCCGTTGCACCTGAAACGCTGCACCGCATCCTTGATGCGGCACGACTGTGCCCGTCGGGCGTCAACACACAACCATGGCAGGTTGCCGTGGTCGGTGGTGCCGCGAAAGGAGCACTGCAGGAGAAGCTTGAGGCGGCATTTCGCAGTGGCGTCGAGCCGCGGATGGACTATCAGTATTACCCGCGGCAATGGGTCGAGCCATACAAAAGCAGGAGAATCGAGTGTGGCCTGCAACTTTACGAGAGCGTGGGTATTACCCGGCAAGACAAGCAACGGCGCCTGGACCAATGGGCGGCTAATTATCGGGCGTTTGATGCGCCGGTGGCGTTGTTCTTTTTTCAGGACCCGGGCCTGGAAACCGGGTCCTACCTGGATTACGGCATGTTTTTCCTGGCTGTCATGCTGCTCGCCGTCGAGGAAGGGCTGGCGACCTGTCCGCAAGCCGCTCTTGGCGAATATCCCGCGATCGTCAAAGAGTTTCTTGACTACCCGCAGGATACCGTTTTACTTGGCGGAATGGCTATCGGTTACGAGGACCCGGTGGCGCCGGTCAATAACTACCGGACATCGCGCCTTCCGGTTGAGGACTTCGCCCGGTTCGTGTTTGAAGACGATCGAAAGACGTAAGCACTATTGGGGGGCGGCGATGGCGCCGGTCATTCGCGCTGAGTTCGGAAAACCTGCAGGCCGCAGGAAAGCAGACACTATCACGACCGAGGCGGTGCCCGACTATCGGCTGCATCTGGCTATCGCCTTTTCCGAACCGCTGATCTGGCGATTGGTGCAGGTTCCCGGTAACTGCACGTTAGAGGATCTGCATCGTATTATCCAGATCTGTATGGGGTGGAGCAACGGCGACGATCACCGTTTCCTGGTCGGCAAGGTTTTCTATCACGCCGCTTCGGCCGGCACGAAGCATAATAATACCGACCGGCATAACGAGACCCGGGTGCGGCTCTACCAGCTTGAAGCGGGTATGCCGTTCATCTTCAGTTATCTCTACGATGGCGGTCAAGGCTGGGAACTGGAGATCATCCTGCAGCAGATCGTCTCTCCGCCCACCGTCTTACGACCGGTGCTCCTGGACGGTGCGCGAGCCGCCCCGCCGGAAACAATCGGCGACATTCATTACTACCAGGATCTGCTGAACGATCTGGTAACCGCCGGTGTTGAGGATGACGGAGTTCGGATCGATCTGCCCGATTACCCCGGGTTCGTGCCGGCCTATTGTGATATTGAGGAAATCAATGCGGCGCTGGTCCGGGCGTTCTCTCCGGCGGCGGCATAAAAATCAACACCCCCATGAGCGGAGGGTTTTACCGATGCACCACTTGAGCACTGGCCAGTACGACAAACTCCTGGATTGGCTTGGCCCGGACCGGATATCAACCGGGCAATCCCAGCGTGAACTCCATATGCGCGATATATCGCCGCACGTCGGGGCGCCACCGGCTGCGGTAATCTGGCCCGAATCTACCGAAGAGGTCGCAAAGATCCTGTCCTGGACCTATCAGGAGGGCCTGCCGGTAACTCCTTGGGGGGCCGGCACCAGCACCGAAGGCAACCCACTGCCGGTTGTCGGCGGTCTGGTCATGGATATGACGAAAATGAACCGGATCGTAGTGGTGCGCCCGGCGGATCTGCAGGTCGATGTGCAACCGGGAGTGTTTCGCAAGGAGCTGAACACCAGACTGAGTGCTGAAGGTTTGTTCTTTCCGGTCGATCCCGGTGCGGATGCCACCATCGGCGGCATGATCGCCAATAACGCTTCGGGGGTGCAGACCGTCAAATACGGGGCTACCAAAGACTATGTGCTGCGGATGACCATTGTCCTGCCGGACGGGCGGGTCATCAAAACCGGCAGCCGGGCCCGGAAGTCGTCATCCGGGTATGACCTGACCAGGTTGTTCATCGGTTCCGAGGGGACACTCGGGGTGGTGACCGAGGCCACGTTGCGCCTCTGCGGCATCCCCGATCGTCATCTCGCGGTAACCGTGACCTTTGCCACACTGGAGGCGGCTTCCGAAGCAGTTGCGTTGATGATCGGTTCGGGGATGGATCCGGCGGCGCTGGAGTTGCTGACCGAAGAAATTATCAGGCTGATGAATGATGAAAAAGGGTTGGCCTTACCCGAGCAGCCAACGCTGTTTTGCGAATTTCATGGAATCAGTGAAGCGATGCTGCAGGAGACGGTGACTTTAGCGCGGGAGCTGTGTGAGGACTGCGGCGCTCTTGATCTTCGATTCGGTATTGATCAACAGCAGCGGACCGCCCTCTGGCGAGCGCGCCACGAGGCCTGGGAGACGATCAATCGTGCCCATCCGGGAAAGCGAACCTTGATTGTCGATGCGGCCGTCCCGATCTCCAGCTACCCGGAGATGATCGTTTTCGCCCGGCAGCAGGTCCGGCAGCAGGGTGTGCCCGGGTATGTCTTCGGACATGCCGGTGACGGCAATCTGCATGTGGTGTTGGCCGGCGATCCCGACGATGCCGGAGCGTGGGCGAAGCTGGAAACCATCAACCACCGTATTGTCGAAAAAGCCATCGCCCTCGATGGGACCTGCACCGGAGAACATGGTGTCGGCATCGGTAAACGCAAGTTTATGCGCCTGGAGCACGGAGCAAGTTACGACGTGATGCGGCAGATCAAAGACCTGCTCGACCCGAAGGGGTTGATGAATCCGGGGAAGATGTTCCTCTAAGCGATCGGTAGCGCACGGACATCAAACGGGTTGAGCCGGACGCACCATAGGCGCTCCTGATCCGTTGCGATTTTCATGCCTTGCTGGGATGTTCCGTTCAGGGGGTGAACTCGCTGATTGCGGCCCGGACGGCGGCTGCGATCAGCGGCCAGCAGGTGGGGTCGTCGCGGAGCGGGCGGGAGATCTCCAGTTGGGCGCCGGCTCCCCGCAGACCGCGGTTGCAGATATTATCGGCATGCCGACCGCGGTATGTGCCGGTTGCTCGGATAGAAGGCAGTCCGCGCCTCCGAAGATGACGTTCAATAAGGTTGAGCAGCCGGCTGTCGCGGCCACCCAGGTAGATGACCGGTTCCCGTATCGCGCAACCGTGCACCGTAACGACAATGGCCGATTTCTTGACCAGTGCGGTGCCCTGTGGTTCGTCCCAGCGTTGGCTGGCCAGGTGCAGGTCCCGGTTGTTGTTGTCTTTGCATCCGTTGAACGCGGCGAAGTTATAGTCAGAGCCGGCAATCAGCCGGGCTATTTCCGTGGTGTGCGGCTCGATCGCGCCGCCATGCGGAGCAAGTATGGTCATCGCAGCCTGTCGGTCACTCAAGGTGATTGAGAAATCCTTTTCAAAGCGCTGCAGTGTGGCAAAATCGGGATAGCGGTCCACGATAGTCCGCTACCACCGGAAGAGAACCGTTTTCCTCACGGCGGGCGACTACTTCGGTATCATCTTGAGCAGCGTTGCCGTCCCGGAATCGACAACCGCCTTGATAACACCGGCTTTTTCCAGTTTCATCAGCCGTTCTATGCAGGTTACCGCAACGAGGTAGAGTAAATCGCTGTTCCGTTCATTTTCGATATAGCTGATAATTTCTTTTTTCGGCATGTCGGCGCTCCCTGATGAAACGACTCTTTCGGCATATCTGCTTCCGGCCCGGTTCGCAGGTGAGGGAAGACGGTGATGACACGAGGCGATGCTATCCAGATCTTCCCCCTCCTGATGCAAATATAGCGATTATGCGAGGCTTTGTTCAGGTATTTTTTGCTCTGCAGCTCATCTGGTTTGCTTGCCTGACGGTCTGATAGCGTGATAGCCTGATGATGACACCTGTTGCCCGGCAGAGAAAACCGGCAATGCCTCTCGTGACTTCGAGCGGGAGTTGCGGTAAAAGAAAAGACAGGTGCTCCGGGATATTGTACGTTCCGATGAGCCCGGATATCGCAACGAGCTGGACCCGGTTGAGGCCTGCCGGCCGCTTGTTTCATGACCACGTGCCGCCGGCATCATACCGAGCGGTGAACCGGATAGGTTTTCGATAGAGGAGGCTGCCATGAAGCTGCGCTATTTTTCTCATTCTTCGTTTCAAATCACCACGGATGCGGGATTGACCCTGTTGATCGACCCGTTTCTTGACGGCAATCCGACCGCGCCGGTCACGTCCGCCGATGTGACCGCCGATTTCATCATCCTGACCCATGCCCACGGTGACCATGTGGGCGACTCGTTCAAGATCGCCAAACGCTGCGATCCTCTCTTTATCTGTGTCCACGAATTAGCGAATTATTGCATCGATAAAGGGTTTCGGGCCCATAACATGCATATCGGCGGCGGCTATAATTTCGCCTTCGGTCGACTGAAATTCACCATCGCGCATCATGGTTCAATGACGCCGGACAACACCTACGGTGGGTTGGCCGGCGGGGTGATGCTCAGTATTGACGGAAAGAATCTCTATCATACCGGCGATACCGGGTTATTTTACGACATGAAGCTGATCGGCGAACGGACGCCGATCGACTATATGCTGCTGCCCATCGGCGATAACTTCACGATGGGCATCGACGATGCGGTCAAGGCTGTGGAACTGGCCAATCCGAAGGTTGCCATTCCCATGCATTACAATACGTTTCCGGTGATTGAAGCGGATCCGGAGGAGTTCCGGAAAAAGGTCGAGGAACGGGGGAAAAAGGCTGTGGTTCTTGCGTACGGGCAGGAAATCGACCTCTAGGCGATCCCCCCGCTCTGCCGGATATGGTACCGGCGCGGCATCAACGAGCGCTGCACCGGTACCAGTGTTTCCTCTGGTAAAACAATCACATATTCCGCCGGTATTGCCCGCCCACCTCATAAAGGGCGGTGGTGATCTGACCGAGGCTGCAGCAGCGCACGGTATCCATCAACTCGGCAAAGATATTGCCGCCGCTCAAGGAAACCTGTTTGAGTCGCTCCAGTGCCTGTGGTGCCTCGTCATAATGGTGTTTTTGAAAGTCGGCAAGGCGGCGCAGTTGCTCCTGCTTGTCTTCGTCGGAGGCACGTGACAATTCGAGGCTTGCCGCCTGTTGGTCAAAATCGGTATCGGGGTTGCGAAACGTATTGACGCCGATGATCGGGTAATCGCCGGCATGCTTGAGGTGCTCGTAGTACATCGACTCTTCTTGAATCCTGCTGCGCTGGTAACCGGTTTCCATGGCGCCGAGGACGCCGCCTCGTTCGGTGATCCGGTCGAACTCGGCGAGCACAGCCTCTTCAACCAGGTCGGTCAGCTCCTCGACGATGAAACTGCCCTGGTTCATATTCTCGTTTTTCGCCAGACCCCATTCACGGGTGATGATCAGTTGAATGGCCAGGGCCCGGCGCACCGATTCCCGGCTCGGGGTGGTGATCGCCTCATCAAAGGCATTGGTGTGCAGACTATTACAGTTGTCATAAATTGCGCACAACGCCTGCAGTGTGGTGCGGATATCGTTGAACTGGATCTCCTGGCTGTGCAGCGAGCGTCCGGAGGTCTGGATATGATACTTGAGACGCTGGGAGGCGCTGCCCGCGCCGTAGCGCTCGCGCATGGCCACCGCCCAGATGCGCCGTGCCACCCGGCCGATCACCGTATACTCCGGGTCCATCCCGTTGGAGAAAAAGAACGACAGGTTCGGGGCGATCTGGTCAATGTGCATGCCGCGGGCAAGATAGTATTCGACATAGGTGAAGCCGTTGGACAGGGTCAGGGCGAGCTGGGTAATCGGGTTGGCGCCGGCCTCGGCGATGTGGTAACCGGAGACCGACACCGAGTAAAAATTGCGGACCTGGTTGGCAATGAAGTATTCCTGGATATCGCCCATCATTTTGAGCGCGAACTCGATGGAAAAGATACAGGTATTCTGCCCTTGATCCTCTTTGAGGATATCGGCCTGGACCGTGCCGCGGACTGTGGCCAAGACCGTGGCGCGAATTTCTTCAGCCTCGCGTTGGTCGGGGGCGCGTCCCTCTCGCTTGGAGAAAGCGTCAAGCTGTTGGTCGATGGCGGTGTTCATGAACATTGCCAGCATGATCGGCGCCGGTCCGTTGATGGTCATCGACACCGAGGTGGTCGGGCTGCACAGGTCGAATCCGTCATAGAGGAGTTTGACGTCGTCAAGCGTACAGATGCTGACCCCGGATGTGCCGATCTTGCCGTAGATGTCGGGGCGCTCGGCGGGATCCCAGCCGTACAGCGTGACTGAGTCGAACGCGGTGGATAGCCGTTTGGCGGCGTAGTTCTCCGACAGCAGCTTGAACCGTTGGTTGGTTTGAGCCGGGCCCCCCTCGCCGGCAAACATCCGGGTCGGGTCTTCGGCGGTACGCTTGAGCGGAAAGACACCGCCGGTATATGGGAAATAGCCGGGGAGATGCTCATTGCGCAGCCAGGTATAGAGATCGCCGGGATCACTGAATCGCGGCAACGCAATCTTCGGTATCCGCGAATGGCAGAGCGATGTGGTGAACAGTGGTACGCGGACTTCACAGCCGCGGACCACATAGATGAGTTCATCGGCTGAGTAGGCAGCTTTGGTTGTATCCCAGGCGGCTAGCAACCCAGCCGTCTCTTTGTCGATGGCTGTTTGGCGGGTTTCGATCTCCCGGTTGAGCACCTCCCGGGCGGTGCGAATAGTGGGATCATCGGCGCCGCCAAGCAACTCGATGCTGCGCTGCATGGCATCAGTTTGGCGGACCGCTGCCGCCTGTTCTTCGGTGATGCGGTGATAACGCCTGATGCTGTCGGCGATTTCGCTCAGATAGCGAATGCGTTCCGGCGGAATGGCAATGGTTTTTGATGAGGACACTTTGCCGGCCGGTTTCGGCAGCACCGAACTGAACGTATGCCCGGTCTTTTCGCGAAGCTGCTCGAGAATACCGTGATAGAGAGCGGTGACCCCGTCGTCGTTGAATTTCGAGGCGATCGTCCCGAAGACCGGAAAATCGTCTGGCTTGGCTGAGAACGCCTTGCGGTTGCGTTGCACCTGCTTGCGGATATCGCGGATGGCATCGTCGCTGCCCTTTTTTTCAAACTTGTTGACGACGATGATGTCGGCATAGTCGAGCATATCGATTTTTTCCAGCTGGGACGGCGCCCCGTAGTCGCTGGTCATTACATAGATCGATAGATCTGCGAGATCGATGATGCGGGAGTCGCCCTGGCCGATACCGGCGGTTTCGGCAATTACCAGATCGAACCCGGCCGCCTTGACGGCCAGGATCGCTTCCGGCAGGGCCTCGGACACCTCATTGGCTGAATTCCTGGTTGCCAGGCTGCGCATATAGATCCGATCGGAATGGGCGATGGCATTCATTCTGATCCGGTCGCCGAGCAGCGCGCCGCCGGTTTTGCGTCGTGACGGATCGCAACAGATGACGCCGATCCGGATCTCCTTGCTGTCGTGGAGAAACCGCACGATGATTTCATCGGTCAGTGACGATTTACCAGCTCCGCCGGTCCCGGTGATGCCGATGACCGGCGGATGGTTTTGGGTGGCCAGCGGTTCAAGCTGCCCAACGAGTGCGGCGAGCTGCTGTGGATCTTCGGCCTTGGCCTGCTGCAACGCGGTAATATAGGCCGCCAGCACCTGCTTATCGCCATTCTCCAGGCGTTGCAGATCAAGCTGTTGGTGGGAAAGGGTGGAGAAATCCATCTGCTCGATCATATGATTGGCCATGCCCTGCAGCCCCATCGCGGCACCGTCCTCCGGCGAGTAGATCTTGGTGACGCCGTAGGCTTCAAGTTCCCTGATCTCGTCGGCGACAATCACCCCGCCGCCGCCGCCAAACACTTTGATATGCGGAGCCCCCCGCTGTTTGAGCAGGTCGATCATATAGGTGAACGACTCCATGTGGCCGCCCTGGTAGCTGGACATGGCAATCCCCTGGGCATCCTCGTCGATCGCGGTATCCACCAATTCCTGGACGGAGCGGTTATGGGCCAGGTGAATGACCTCGACACCGGAGTCCTGGAGGATGCGGCGCATGATATTGGTTGATGCGTCGTGTCCGTCGAATAACGAGGTGGCGGTGATGACTCGAATATGGTGGCGGGGTTTGTAAACAGTGATCGGTGCGTTCATGGTTTTCTCTCTGTCAGCGGCATGCGGATACGGAAGATGCGGCCGGGCCAGTGGCGATGAGGCCGTTTCTCCCGAAGCGACAAAAGGAAAAGCGGATCGGAAAGCGATGGCCCTCAACCCTGGTGGTCGACCAGAAATCTCATGATGAAGTCGGTCTGCTGTTCAATGTATTGTTCAATGGTGAAGTGTTTAGCGAAATACCAGCGCCGAAACGCCCAGGTGTGGCCGAGAACCGAGATATTGTGGCCCATCAGGTTGATGGTGTCATTCTCCAGTTCCGGCAGCATGCCTCGGCTCTTCAACTCCTGTATCGCGTTGATGAAAATGTCGGTGATGCGCAACTCCGCCTCGAGGACCTTCTTTTGCCATTTCGGCGGCAGAAAATGGGTTACCTGATACATCAGCAGCATATGATCGCTCATCCGGTTGCAGACCAGGAAGTATTCCCGGATTACTTCCGCCAGGGCGGCCTTGCCGACCAGCGGCCGGGACAGGGCTTCCTTGACGGCTTTTTCAACCTCGGTGTGGATGGCGATACAGACGAGATACAGGACATCGTCTTTGGTGGAGATGTACTCGTACATCGAGCCGATCGACAACCCAGTGGCCTGGGCCAGTACCCGGGTTGTCGTCTTGTGGTAGCCGCGTTCGATAAAAAGTGGTACGGCCGCATCGACAATCTGCCGCCGCCGTTCCTTGACGAGTTCCTGATTCTTGATCTGCGTTGCAACTTCTCTCGTGTCCGTGGTGAGCATCGCCGTAATCTCTAGAAAAGGGATCTGTTTTGGAGTCTCGGAGTGAGCCGTTCCGTCCTCCCGCTGCTGCTCAGCCTAGTCAAAATAGTCGCAGAACAAAAGAAAAATTGAACGCTCGGTCGGCTTTCGGATCAAGCGACCACCAGCCGTTTCAGCGAATCAGGGCGGTGCCGATAACGAGGCGCTGAATCTCGCTCGTCCCTTCATAGATTTCCGTGATTTTTGCATCACGCATCATCCGCTCTACCGGAAATTCCCTGGTGTATCCATAGCCTCCGAGGATCTGTACAGCCTGGGTGGTGATTTTCATGGCCGTCTCGCTGGCCATCAGTTTGGCCATCGCCGAGGCCTGCGAGTATGACTGGCCGGCACCGGCCCGGTACGCAGCTTGATAGACAAGCAGGCGGGCAGCTTCGGTCTGCGTGGCCATGTCGGCCAGTTGGAACTGGACGCCCTGAAACGTGCCGATCGGGGCGCCGAACTGCGTGCGCTCACGGGCGTAGGCAACGGCCTGGTCAAGTGCCCCCTGGGCAATGCCGAGCGCCTGGGCGGCGATACCGATTCTGCCGCCGTCCAGGGTCTTCATGGCGACCCGAAAACCTTCCCCTTCCGCCCCAAGCAGATTGTCGGCCGGTATCCGGCAATTGTCGAAGACCAGTTCCAACGTCGGTGACGAACGAATGCCCATCTTCCGCTCTTTTTTGCCGAACGAAAATCCCGGCGTACCTTTTTCGACGATAAAGGCGCTGATGCCGTGATGCTTTTTCGCGTCCTTATCGGTGCGGGCGAGTACCACGTAGGTCTCGGCGTCCCCGCCGTTGGTGATGAAAATCTTCGTCCCGTTGAGCAGCCACTCTTCGCCGGTCCGCACCGCGGTTGTCCGGGTGCTCCCGGCATCTGATCCGGCGGCGGGTTCGGTCAGGCCGAAGGCGCCAAGTTTTTCGCCAAGGGCCAGCGGCTTCAGAAATCGCTCTTTCTGGGCGTCGCTGCCGAACAGAAAGATTGGGTTGGCACACAGTGAGATATGGGCTGAGAGCGTCACTCCGGTGGAGGCGCAGACCCGCGAGAGTTCCTCGACGGCAATGGCGTAGCTGATGTAGTCGGCGCCGGCGCCGCCGTATGCCTCCGGAAAAATGATACCGGTCAGGCCGAGTTCGGCAAGCCGGTCGAACATCAGGGCCCGGTCGAATCGTTCCTCGTCGTCGCGCGCTGCGGCCGATGGGGCGATCTCGGTGACGGCGAAGTCCCGCACCGTTTCTTTGAGCACCTGTTGTTCCTCGGTCAGATCAAAAATCATGGTTGCTGCTCCGTGCGGTTGCAATCTGCGGAGCAAATCGAACCGATTTGCTCCGCGTAATCACCGTGTATCAGTCTTTCTTGGACGATAGTTCTTTGAAGTCCCAGTAAAAATATTCTTGAGCCGGGGATTGGCCTTGTTCCTGCTGTCGCTCGATCTCCCGTTCGCGCAACTCCACCCGGCGGATCTTGCCGCTGAGCGTCTTGGGAACCTCGGTGACAAACTCGATAATCCGCGGAATCTTGAACTTGGCAAGGATCTTGATGGTGTGCTGGAACATATCCAGAGCCAGTTCCCGGGACGGCTGCTGGCCCTGCTTGAGGATGACAAAGGCCTTAACGAGCTGATGGCGCTTCTCATCGGGGACGCCGACCACTGCCGTCTCGGCTACGGCCGGGTGCTCCATCAGGGCGCTTTCCACCTCAAACGGACCGACCCGGTAATCCGATGACTTGATCACATCGTCGCTTCGGCCGACGAACCACCAGTAACCGTCCTCATCGATGCTCGCCCGGTCACCGGTATAGTAGTAATTATCGATGAACACGCCGGCCATCTTCTCCGGGTTGCCGATATATTCGGTAAACAGGCCGATGGCACGCCAGCGGTCGAGCCGGACGACGATGTGGCCCGGCTCGTTGGGCGTCGTGATCTCCGCGCCGTTTTCATCGACCAGGGCCACATCGTACATGAATGATGGTCGGCCGAACGAACCTTTCTTCATTTTGCCGTTCATCCACGGGCCGTTGCCGATCATCGCCGTCGATTCGGTCTGGCCGTAGAAATCGCGGATCTCGGTGCCGGTCAGCTTCTGCCATTTGGAGATGACTTCCGGATTGAGCGGTTCGCCGGCGCCGATGGACTGGCGAAGGCGGGAGAAGTCGAAACGGGACGTATCGAGATTGATAAATGCCCGCCAGGCGGTCGGCGGCGCACAGAACACCGAAACTTTGTGGGCGGTCAGCGCTTCCATATACGCCATCCCGTCCAAGGCGCTGAAGGCGAAACCGGTGGCCGTGGCGCCGACATTGAGCGGTGCGAAGAACGAGCTCCAGGCCCATTTTGCCCAGCCCGGGGCGCTCAGGTTATGGTGGATGTCGTCGGGCCGGATACCGGCCATGACCGCTGTCGACAGGTGGCCGACCGGGTAAGAGACCGCCGTGTGGCCGACCCGTTTGGGCAACCCGGTGGTCCCGGAGGTAAAGAAGCAGAAGAGCAGGTCGGTGGATTTCGTCGGGGCGCCGAGAGCCTCAGGCGATTGGTCGGCCAAATCGGCGTAGCTGATCCAACCCGGTTTGCTGCCGAGGACGATTTTGATTTTCGGCTGTGAGTCGGTCAGCGTGATGGCCTCGTCAATCAGGTCGGTGAAGGTTTCGGCGGCGATCACCGCATCGGGTGGATAGGTGCTGAAGCGGAATTCCATTTCCCGCAGGGTCATGGTTGTTGCGGTCGGCACGTTGACGATACCGCCTTTGATGCAGGCATAGCTTGAAAACCAGGTTTCCGGAACAATCGGTACCATCATATAAAGGTTGTCGCCTTTGTCGACCCCGGCGCCGCGGAGACTGTTGAGGCAGCGATTGCCGTTGGCGGCGAACTCGCGATAGGTGAAGCTGCGGACCTCCTTGCTATGGATATCGGTCCAGATCAGTGCGTCTTTGTCGCCGCGTTCGCTGACGTGCATCTCGTCGAAGATTTGCTGGGCCCAGTTGAAGTGCTCCGGCATTGGCATGGCGTTGAGTTTTTCAAAGAAGGCCTTCGCGGCAGCCTCTTTGCGGTCGCTGTCCTCCATGATATTCAGGTCCATCACCTCTTTGTACAGCGTTTTCATACCCATAATACCTCCACAGCGAATAGGTTTCCTATGAGTCGTGCAGCCATAGCCTTCGGACAGCCTGATGACCGATCACTACCGAGCGCTCGATCGGTTATCATAAGATAATAAACGGTGATATTTGTCAAAGATTATTTTGATTGGAAATGCTTTCCGGCCGATGCACCGACATCCGGCGACCCGAATTGATGGCGGGCCGCCGGATGGAGACGTGCGGGGCTATTTTCCGGTGCGCAGTCGCTCCCAGAACTGCTGGTAAATCGGCAGGGCTTCACCGACATCGGTCTGGAATTCGCCACGGTCGACGAATTCGGCGGCGGGGAAGATCACCGGGCTGTCGCGGACCTCCTCGTCGAGGAGCGCTACGGCCGGCAGGACCGGTGTGGCATATCCGTTCTCCTCGACACAGATCTTGGCTATCTCGGGGCGGAGCATGAACTCGATGAAGGCGTGGGCGTTCTCGATATTTCGGGCGCCTTTCGGGATGACGAAACTGTCCACCCAGAAGGCGGCGCCCTCGCGGGGATAGATATAGCGGATGTCGGGGTTTTCCTGCTGGGCCATCCATGCTTCGCCGTTCCAGATCATCCCGATGTTCACCTCGCCGGCCAGGTAGGGCAGGCGGGGGGAGTCGCTGTTGAAGAGCAGGACGTTGGGCATCAGTTCCCGGAGCAGTTCATAGGCTTCTTCGATCTCTTGGGGATCACGGGTATTGCTCGAGTAGCCCTTGATGGTCAGCGCCATGTGAAAGACTTCCCGCATATCATCCTGAAGAAGGAGCTGGCCTTTGAACTCGGGTTTCCAGAGATCGTGCCAGGAATCGATGGTCTCCGGCAGGATGGCGGCGCCGTTAACTCCAATGCCGGTCGATCCCCACATGTACGGGACGGAATAGACGTTGTCCGGATCGAACGGGCGGTTCATCAGCTTTGGATCCAGATCGCCCAGGTGCGGCAGCAACGAGTGATCGAGCGGCAGCAGCATGTCTTCCCGGGCCATCTTGTTCACATAATAGGTGGATGGAACGACAAGGTCATAGCCATCCTGTTTGACCAGCTTGAGTTTGGCATACATCGTCTCGTTGCTGTCATAGGTGCTGTAGATGACCTCAATACCGGTTTCCCTGGTGAACATCTCCAGGACCGTATCGGGAATGTACTCCGTCCAGTTGTAGACATAGACCTTGCCGGAGGCAAACGCAGGAGCGGCGGTGAGCAGGACGAGCAGCGCCGTCGGCCAGAGCAGTACGTTTCGTCTCATCTTTCTTTCTCCTTGAGTAAAAGCTGGCTGATAATGACCAGCACCAGGGATAAGGCAACCATCAGGGTCGACAGTGCGTTGACCTCGGGTCGTACACCGACCTTAACCATAGAAAAGATCTTCAGCGGCAATACATCAAATGACGGGCCGGTGACGAATGAACTGACAATAACATCATCGAGCGACAACGTAAAGGACAGCAGCCAGCTGGCGATCAGCGCAGGACTCAGCAGCGGCAGAACCACCCGACGCAGCACCTGACTCTCCGAGGCGCCGAGATCGCGGGCGGCATCGAGCAGAAACGGATCGAACCCCTGCAGCCGGGCGGCGACCGTCACCGTCGTGAACGGCAGGCAGAAGGTGATATGGGCGAACAGCAGCGACCAGAACCCAAGCGAAATACCGAGTACGACGAAGAGGACAAGCAGGGCGATGGCTAAGATGATGTCCGGCGCCATCATCAGCGTCATCAGCGTTCCCTGGAGCAGGCGCCGGCCGGCGAACCGATAAAAGCGAAAACCGATGGCCGCCAGGGCGCCGATGATCGTCGCCGCCGTCGCGGCACAGAAGGCAATGGTCAGCGAGTTTTTTGCCGCTTCCATCAACCCGGCGTTATTCAGCATGGCGGAGAACCAGCGGAGCGTGAATCCGTCCCAGCTCAGGCCGTAACGGTTGGCGTTGAACGAGTTGCCGACCAGGACGATGATCGGCAGGTAGAGGTAGGCGAAGATTATCATGAAATATATGAAGCGGATTGCTTTCATGGTCCGTGGCTCCGCAGTGCCAGTTTGCGCAGGACCAGCCCGTAAACGGCCAGCATCAGTGCCATCATGATGATCAGGGCGACGCTCGTAGCAGAGCCGAGTGGCCAGTTGCGGGCGTTGAGAAACTGCTGATGGATCAGGTTGCCGACCAGCAGCTGGCGAGCGCCGCCGAGCAGCGAGGCGACATAGAACAGGCCCATGGTCGGTACGAATACCATGATGCAGCCGGCCAGCACGCCGGGCATGGTCAGCGGCCAGATGACACTTCTAAAGGTCGCCGGAAAACCGGCGCCGAGATCGCGGGCCGCCTCGACCAGCCGGAAATCGAACTTTTCCATGTTGGCGTACAGCGGCAGGATCATGAACGGCAGCATGAGATAGAAGAGGCCGAGGACGACGGCGGTATCGGTATAGAGGAGTCGAATCGGGGCATCGATGAGACCGACCTGGAGCAGCAGTTTGTTGAGCAATCCCTGGGTGCCGAGCACCATGCGGATGGCGTAGGTGCGAACCAGCGAGTTGGTCCAGAACGGGATCATCAGCAGGATCAGCACGAGCAGCCGTGAGCGTCGATTGAGGCGGGCGGTGAACCAGGCGAATGGGTAGCCGATGGCCAGGCAGAATACTGTTGTCAGCACCGCCAGCCGGACTGAGCGGAGCATCACGTCGAGGTAGCCGGGATCGATGAGTTGCCGGTAGGCTGCCAGTGAAAAGGAAAAATCGAAGAAGGCCTCCGGATCCTGGCCAAGGAAACTGGTGATGACGAGCAACAGGATGGGCAACACCCCGAAGATCACAAGCCACGAGCTGATCAGCGTGATAATCAGGGTTCTCGTTTTACTCTTCATCGGGCAGGACCACCTCCCAGCCGTGCACCCAGGACACCTCGACTTTTTCACCGATCCGGTAGTCGAAATCCGGGTCGTCCTCGTCGAAGAATTCGCAGGCCCTGATTACCGGGCCGGCATCGAGTTCAATGGTGGTATCCAGCGTGGCGCCCCGATAACTGCGTTCGATGATGGTGCCCGGCAGCTGCGGCATATTCTGCTTGATATCGCCGGTCAATCGCAGATCCTCGGGTCTGAGCAGGATCTGCACATTGCTGCCCGGGGCCAGGTTGAAGAGACAACGGGCCGAAGTGCATTGACCGAACAGCCTAAGCTCCAGGTGCTGGTCGTCGATTCGTCCTTCGACGGTGGCCGGCAGCAGGTTGATGTCACCGATGAAGCGTGCCACATAGAGGCTGGTCGGTTCCTCGTAGACTTCCCGCGGGGTGCCGATCTGGGCGATGTGACCGTCGTGCATGACCACCACCCGATCAGACATGGATAAGGCCTCCTCCTGGTCGTGGGTAACCAGGATAAAGGTGATATTACGTTCCCGCTGGATCCGTTTCAATTCCACCTGCATGTCACGGCGCAGCCGGGCATCGAGCGCAGACAGAGGTTCATCGAGCAACAGCACCCGCGGTCGATTAATCAGCGCCCGGGCCATGGCCACGCGCTGCTGCTGGCCGCCGGAAAGCTGGCCGGGAAAGCGGGCAGCGAAGGCGGTCATTTTCGTCTCGGCCAGTGCCGCGGAGACCCGCTCCAGTAATGATTTTCCTTTGATACCGTTGATCCGCAGACCAAAGGCGACGTTTTCGAATACCGTCATGTGCGGGAACAGGGCATAGCTCTGAAACACCGTATTCACCTGGCGCCGCTCCGGCGGCAACGGCAGAATATTGATGTTGTCGAGCAGGATGGAGCCGCTATCCGGTGTTTCAAAGCCGGCGATCAGTCGCAGCAGCGTGGTTTTTCCGCAGCCGGAAGGGCCCAGGAGCGTAATGAACTCGCCATGGGCGACATCGAGACTGAAATCATTGAGGACGGTGTGGCCGCCAAAAGATTTTGATAATCCGCGTATCGAAAGAACCAGATCGTTCATCGCATCGAGCAAAACCGTTCGGGTTGTACAGGGCGTGGCACCGATACCGGGAGGCACCAGTCTTCCGGCCATTCCGCCGCTTCTTTGTTTCTTCCCCATACAGCATATCTGGCCGGTCGGTGCAAGATTATTTTGTCAAAGATACTACCACAGCGATCGGCGACACCGACGTGGCGGAAGAAGGCCGGATGCCGTCCCGGGGGTGAAACAAACGCCGACCTTCCGGCTGCGCAACCGATGCCTCTGTCGGTTGTGGCAGCTACCCATGATAATCACCGGGAAATTGGTTGACAAAACAACACGAGCTGGTAAACATCAGCGATAACGACCGAGCGCTTGGTCGGAAACGGTTTCGGTACCGACTGGCCGATCTTTTCCAGTGCAGATGATTTCACCGTGCCGAATTGGTTTTGAAACACAGGCAGATCAATGGGTAAACCGATGAATACAGCAGTCATAGTCTCAGCGGTTCGCACACCGCTCGGCAGATTTGGTGGGTCTTTGGCAACACTCGGAGGAACGGACCTCGGGGCGCATGTCATCAAGGAAGCGCTGCGGCGTGCCAACCTTGAACCGGGGCAGGTCGACGAGTGCATCATGGGAATGGTGCTGCCCTGCGGTTATGGTCAGAATCCGGCAAAGCAGGCCGCCCTCAAGGCCGGTCTGCCGGAAACGAGCGAGGCCCTGACGGTCAACAAGGTCTGCGGTTCATCGCTCAAAGCGGTGATGTTGGCGGCCCAGGCGGTTCAGTGCGGCGATGCCGCGATCGTCGTCGCCGGTGGCATGGAGAATATGAGTATGGCCCCGTATTATTTGGAAAAGGCCCGCTGGGGGCAGCGGATGGGCCACGGCACGATCAAGGACCATATGATCAATGACGGCCTGTGGGACATCGTCAATGATTTCCACATGGGCATGTCCAACGAATTCATCAGCGAGAAGTGGCAGGTTTCCCGCACTGAGCAGGACCGTTTTGCCGAGACGTCGTATCGTCGTGCGCTCGCGTCCATCGCGTCGGGCCGTTTTGCAGCAGAGATTGCCCCGGTTCCGGTTGTCCAAAAAAAAGGCAAGGAGCCGGTCGCCTTCGGTGTCGATGAATGTCCGACTGATACCAGTTTCGAGGTGCTGGCAAAGATGCGTCCGGCGTTTAAGGAGGATGGCGTCGGCACCGCCGGTAATGCGTCGATTATCAGTGACGGTGCCGCAGCCGTGGTGGTCATGGAAGAAGCGACGGCAAACCGGCTCGGTTGCCGGATCATGGCCCGCATCGGTGCCCAGGCTTCGCATGGCATTGAGTTGAAGTATATTCTCATGGCACCGATCCATGCCATCCCGAAGGTATTGAAAAAAGAAGGGATCAGCATTGGTGATATCGATTTGTTTGAGATCAATGAAGCCTTCAGTGGTTCGTCGGCGGCCATTAATCGGGTCCTTGAGCTTGATCCGGAAAAAGTCAATGTCAACGGCGGCAGTGTTGCGCTCGGTCACCCGATCGGTGCCAGCGGCGCTCGGGTTTTGACCACGTTGCTGTATGAGATGGAGCGGCGGGATGCCAGGCGAGGGGTTGCGTCGTTGTGCCTGGGTGGCGGCGAAGCCGTCGCGCTGGTGGTGCATCGCTGATCCGACAGACCAAGAAAAACGGGGAGAAAGGTATGGAGATCAGGACCTTCGGTGTGGTCGGGGCCGGCCAGATGGGCAGTGGCATCGCCCAGGTCGCCGCCGCCAGTGGCCTTGACGTAATCATCAGTGATATCAACGAGGAATGCACGGCTCGAGGGATGCAGGCAATCACCAGGAACCTGCAGCGCAGTGTTGAGAAAGGGAAACTGGAAGCGGACCAGAGCCAGGCAATCCTTGGCCGCATCAGGACCACCACGCGGCTCGCCGAGTTCGCGGCCGCCGACTACCTGGTCGAGGCGGCGGTGGAAATGGAAGAACTCAAGTTCGGCATTTTCCGTGAATTAGATGGCATCTGCCCGGCCCATACCATCCTTGCAACCAATACCTCGTCGATTCCGATCGGCAGAATCGCCGCCCAGACCAATGAACGCATGGAGATCACCTTTCGCAATGTGCCCTCAGCCGGATCGCGCCA
>CAZSOA010000038.1:0-23834 GCA_964608305.1 uncultured Desulfofustis sp.
GCCTCAATCAGTTCGGTGGCAAAAAACACCGGCAGCGGCGGCACCTCACCACCAAGCTGCTGGCGGCTTTCGACGTTGGCCTGGCACATCGGGCAGTCGGTGACCAGCGCCGCCGCGCCGGCACGGCGTGCCGCGGCAACGATATCCCCGACGAGGGATACGGCGATATCGGGTCGAGCCATGGTCAGACTGCCCGAGCAGCATTCGGTGCGATGCGACCAGGAACACGGCACGGCGCCGAGCGCCTCGACGATGGCCTCCAGTTTGCGCGGCTGCTCGAAATCGCGGGCCCCGGTAACAGCCGGATGGCGCAATGACAGACAGCCGTAATAACAGGCCACCGACAAACCGGACAAGGGCAAGCACAGCTGCTCTTTGAGCTGCTCAAGCACCGACTGATCGGCCAGCAGCGAGCTGATATGGACGATCCGAAAGGTCGGCGCATAGGCGTCAAGATCCCAGAATCCCGGATCCGCGCGCAGCACCCGGTCGGCCGCCTTCAGGCGCTGGAAACAGGCCGCGCAGGGAACCAGCAGGTCGAGGCCAAGGTCGGCGGTGAGCAGCAGGTTGCGCATCGGCAGCCGTACGCCGATCTCGTGGCTGGTCATATGCGCCGACGACGCCCCGCAGCAATTCCAGTCGGGGATCTCAACCAGATCAATCCCCAGCCGGGCACAGACCGACCGGACCGAACGATCGTAATCACGTGCCGTACCGTTTAACGAACAGCCGGGATAATAGGCATATCTCATCGTTCGTACTCCTTGCCAAGACCGGAGAAGATCTTCGCCATCGCCGCGCGCTCCTTGATCGGGTGCGGCAGCAATCCGAGCTTGCCCTTGGTACACATCTGCAGGCCGAGGCGCAGATCGCCGAACCAATCGCCGGAGCGGACCTTATAAGCGGCGATCAGGCCGACTTCATAGGCCCGTCCCCAGTGTTTCACCGAGTCGAGAAACGCCTCGTGAAAAACCTGAACCCGCGGCTGCGCCGGAGAGATTCCTTTGCGCAGCGCCAACTCGCGCAGCAGATCCATCAATACCGCAATGTCGATCCCGTTCGGGCAACGGGTAGCACAGGTCTCACAGGCGGCGCACAGCCAGATCGTGCTGCTGCTCAGCAACGGCTCCTCCTGGCCGTACGCGGCCAGCCGCACCGCTTCCATGACGCTCAGGTCGAAAAAAGAGGAAACGGGGCAACCGGCGGAACAACGCCCGCATTGATAACAGGCCTGGACATCGACACCCCGGGTCCGCAATTTTTCAACGAATTTACGATTCGCCTGTGCCGGCGAACAGCGGTCGTTCTTCATGCTCATCTCCCCTGACAGCTTCGATGATGGCCGGAAAACGCACCGTGAATTCGGCTCCCCCTTCAGCAGACGAACCGACCCTGATGGTCCCCTGATGCTCCTTGACGATGGCATAGGACACCGACAACCCGAGCCCGGTTCCTTCACCGGTGCTCTTGGTGGTGAAAAACGGCTCAAAAATCTTCTCGTGCAATGCTTCCGGTATGCCGGGGCCGGTATCGCTTATCAGCAGCTCCACCACCTCGTCGCCGGCCCGCGTCCGGCTGGTGATCCGGATGGTGCCCTTGCCGGCCATGGCCTGCGCACCGTTTACCAGCAGGTTCATCAAGACCTGGTTGAGCCTGATGGCGTTGCCGGCGATTGACGGCAGATGATCGTCGAGTCGGCAGTCGATGGTGATATTGTGATAGAGCGGCTGGTTCTGCAACACACCGAGCGTCTTGCGCACGACCTCGTTGAGATTGATCGGTGCCATCTCGTAGCTGGACTGGTGGGAAAACTCGAGCAGATCGGCAACGATGACCTTGCAGCGTTCGGCTTCGTGGACGATGGTCTCCAGATCGACACAGGCCGGATGATCATCGCCCAACTGTTCTTTGACGAGATTGGCATAGAGCATGATGCCGGACATCGGGTTGTTGATCTCATGGGCCACCCCGGCGGCAAGCCGGCCGAGCCCGGCCATCTTCTCGGACTGCATGAGCATCGCATGGGTCTGTTCGAGATCCTCCTCGATCTGCAGCATGGCCCGCAGATCGGTAAAGATGCCGAACGTGGCGATCTCCTTGTCCTTGTCGTAGATGATGCCGCCGGAGAACCTGACCGGAATATCATGCCCGTGACGATGCCGGACGCTGAGTTCATGGTGAAGCAGTTTCCCGGTGCCGCCGAATTCGCCGCTGCGCATCCGCTTCATCACCTCGTAGGCCAGATCGTCATGATACAACGCGGTGACGTGGAGGTGTGCAATATCCTCCTCCCGGTAACCGAGCAAATTCAACGCCGCATCGTTAAACAGGATGATGGCGCCGTGCAGATCGGCGGCGATGATTGCATCGACCGATGAGTTGATCAGGTTGTTGAAAAAGGTGTTGCGTCGGCGCAGCTGCCCTTCCAACCGCTTTCTCGCGGTGATGTCGATCAGATAGAGCAGGTAATAATCCGGTGAGGACGGCGGGTACACGAGAACCGCATCGAGGATCTTGGTGTCGTTGGCGTCTCCCTCGATTCTGATCTCCTGACGGATGCGGGTCTCACCGATCTCGGCAAGGTTATCGAAGAACTGCCCGATCTGATAAAAGAACCACTGGTTCTGCCGGCCGAGCAACGCTTCCAGGCCGGTGTCGATCAACCCGCGATCCGCGATCCGCAGCAAACCATGGGCGGCCGGGTTGCAATAGCGAACCTGGTGATGGAGATCGACAACCATTACGCCGTTCGGTGTTTCCTCAAGAATCTGGTAGAGATAGAGATGCGAACCAAGCTCGTTGGTCACCTCGGGCAGGCTTTTACGCAACGGTGATCGTTCGTCGTCGCTTTTCAGCACGTTATCACCGCCCGATCAGGTTCAGAAGTTCCGGCAAGCGGTCCTGCCAGCCGAGCGAGACGAGCACCACGCTCTCGCTCACCGTCTCCAACTCTCGCAGAAAACCGGCCGCCACCTGCCGACCCGCCTCCTTTTTATCGGGGGCCTGCATCATCTTTTTTTGAAACTCCTGCGGAATCGCCGGAACGCCGGACAGGTTGTTGAGATAGCGAATCATCGTCACCGATTTCAGGAGCATCAGCGAGGTCTGCAGACTGATGCCGGTCGCCTCGGCAATCGGCACAAACTGCTCGATGATATTGAGATCGTAGGTGGGGCCGAGGGTCACCGTCTGCACACCGTGATCCCGCAACTGGGTGAAAGAGTCCGCCAACCGGCGGTTGTAATTGACGTCATCGGACAACTCGAGGAAGACCCCGACTGAGAAATCGGTCCCGCCGTCCAGTGGCTCACCGGCCAGATCCTTTCCGGCATTGAGCCGGGAGACACAGGTCAGCATGGTCTCGAGATTCAGATCACCGCTCGTCCGAGCCATCGGCTGGTCACCTTCTCGCGGGTCATGCCCCTCCTTGAGTACGATCTGGTTCACCCCCAGCGCGGCGGCACAAAGCAGGTCGGCCTGAAACGACAGACGGTTTCGATCCCGGCCGTTGATCACCATGGCCGGCTCGAACCCTCTGTCCCGCAGGGCCAGGCAAGGCGCCAGTGGGGCCATGCGCATCATCGCATGTTCGTTGTCGGTGATGCGGACACCGTCGATTCGCCCACGAACCGCCAGCGCAATGTCAAGAACAGGCTGGAGGTTGGTGCCCTTGGGCGGGTCGAGTTCGATGATCAATTGGCAGGAACGGTGTGCACGGCTGGCAGCGGCAGCTTCCATTGAACCTCCTCTCGTCGGTTTTGATTGCATCCGGAAAGAAGAGATCTTGCTTTCCGGTCACTCGATCAACGAAAAGACAGCCGTGCTGGTAAAGCGGGCGCTCGCACAGCGGAGCGCCTTTCGCGATAGTCGCCTGAGGCGCTACGTCTGGTGGAATAAAGTCATGGTCACGGCGTCGTCGGGTCGCTCTGGAATCAAATTTGCTTAATAACTCGTTAAAGACGTTTTATAGTAGCTCGGTTGGTCGCTCCTTGTCAATCCTCTATCGTACCATCTGCCGCGTGATCTTCCCGGCATCAGCAACGTCGTCAAAACGCCATAGCCCCGTTGCTGTCGACCATGATACAGCGCAGCAGGCACTATCGTTGGCCGCCGGCCATCTCCCGCTCAGATACGGCGCTTCTCGGGTGCCGCTTTTTGACCTAAATCAATGGCAAGCGCCACCGACCGATCTATTATTACCGAAGAAACTCAGAATAAAGCTGAAAACAGGAGGGGTGGTCATGAAATGTCCCGGCCAGGATATGCAATACTGGAATCAGAATGCGATTTTTGATGTCGATTGCCCGAACTGCGGAGCGCCGGTCGAATTTTACAAAGACGATACCACGCGAACCTGCAAACAATGCGGCCATCGCTTCGTCAACCCGAAAATGGATTTCGGTTGCGCCGCTTATTGCGCATTCGCCGAACAGTGTATCGGCTCCCTTCCCGAGGAATTTGTCGGGGAACGGGACAATCTGCTCAAAGACCGCGTTGCTGTGGCCATGAAGCGATTCTACCATGCCGATTTCAAGCGGATCGGTCAGATGCTGCGCCGGGCCCGCCATGCCGAAAAAATAGCCATCCGGGAAAATGCCGATCCGGCCATCGTGCTCTGTGCCGCCTATCTCGACGGCAGCGGCACCGAACCGGTTCCTGCTGGCAAGGACGATGCCGCCAAGCAAAACGTTCATCAGAAAAGTGCCGAGATTGCCCGGACGATACTCACCGAACTCGGCGCCACATCAGCGATGATCGAACGGGTCTGTGCCGTGCTGCGCAGCGGCGATCAGCCTGCCGATGACGCCGCACCGGAGCAGAAAGCCCTTGCCGATGCCCGACTGATCGCCCGTCTCGAAGATCTGCTGGCGGATGAGAAACTATCTTCTGCCGAACTGCAGAGGGAATTGACCAATCATCTCATCAGTGTTGGCGGCAGGGAACAGGCAGATGCCACGTTCCGGTTTACCGCCGGCACCAGTTAAACAATACGCTCCACCTCGCCGAGAGGTGCCGTCCGGCAACAACGTCAGCTGAGATAATCGGCAACGGTTGAAAGACGCTCGACCTATCTGCTACAATCCGGCAGGAGTCAACACCGTGTCGTCTGCACCGTTTAGCCCGGAGGTTCACCATGACTGAGAACAAACTGGCGGCAGCAGTAGATGGATCAACCCACTCAACCCTGGTCGTGGAAAAAGCCATCCGTTTTGCAAAGCTGCTCAACGCCCAGGTCCTGCTCGTCCATTGTCATAAGAAATTTCCGTCCCTGCTCGGAGAACCGCACCGCAACCGCCAGGTGGCGGAGATCATCAGCACCGCTGAAGCAACCGTCTTACCCTTTCAGCAGCGGCTGGAAGCGGCAGGCATCGCCTACGAAAATCGCCTGATGGAAGAACCGGCGGCGGCTATGATTGTCGATATCGCCCGCATCGAAGCGTGCGAACTGATCATCATGGGTTCTCGAGGGCTGAGCAATCTTACCGGGCTGATCATCGGCAGCGTGACGAACCAGGTCCTCCAGGCGGCGCCCTGCTCCGTGCTCGTCGTTCGCTGATGGGCGACACCGGGCAGGCAAAACCGTAACCGACTTCATCAGGAGAAAGATCATGAATGAACCTATCGATTCCGCCATCGGTTTTATCGGGCTCGGCCTGATGGGCAGGCCGATGTGCCGCAATCTGCTCAAAGCCGGCCGGTCTCCGATCGTCTATAACCGATCGCCGCAGCCCCGTGAAGAACTGGCCGGTCTCGGAGCAATTGCCGCCTCCTCTCCGGCAGAGGTCGCGCAACAGGCGGCGATCATCGTTATCATGGTTGCCGACACGCCGGCTGTCGAGAACGTGCTTTTTGGGGAAAACGGTCTTCTTGCGGGCCTCCGGCCGGGCACCCTGATCATCGACATGGGCACGACCGCCGTTCCGGAAACACGGCGTTTTGCCGAAGCGGTCGGTCAACGGGGCGGCTCCTATCTGGATGCCCCGGTTTCCGGCGGCACCATCGGCGCCGAGGCCGGCACCCTGACCATCATGGTCGGCGGTCGGGATGAAGACTTTGCCCGGGCCCTGCCGGTGTTAGAGATTTTCGGGGAACGAATCACCCATGTCGGAGGAACCGGAGCGGGCCAGGTCGCCAAGGCGGCCAACCAGGTCATCGTCGGCCTCAATATCGGCGCGGTTGCCGAAGCACTGGCGCTGGCCAAGGCGGCGGGGGTCGATCCGGCAAAGGTCCGGGAAGCGCTGCGCGGCGGCTTTGCCGACTCCCGGATTCTTGAGGTACACGGGCAGCGAATGGTGGACAACAGCTACGCCCCCGGCGGCAAATGCACCACCCAACGCAAGGATATGGACCAGGCGCTGCAGCTGGCCGCCACGCTTGGCTTGGATATGCCGGCGACGGCCTTGTCCAGGGATCTCTATGACCGCTTGATCGCCGCCGGCAGCGGCGATCTTGATCATGCGGCTTTGTTCAAGCTCTTCGATCGCTCATCATCGCGTTAAGGAAGCGGGAACCCGCGCTGCCGGCGCAGCGCGGCGCGATCGTCGCTGAACCGGCGGAACTGTTCTTCGAGCCGCCACTGCAGCCGCGCCTTGTCGTTGTGTGCCAGAAAAACAAGACAGTTCCGGGACGGTTCCTGATGGCCGGGCTGAGCGTCGGCACACGCGGCTACGACCTGCGACAAAAGCGGATCGGCCCAGAGACTTGCTCCCTGGATAAAGGCAAAATGCAGCGCGTTTCGCGACAAGTGCACCAACTCATCATACGATAGATCATAGGTTTCGACCGCTCGCTGGTACTCGTGCGTCAAATCGCCGCGGCTGACTCCCTGATCGTCCGTGCTGATCGTCATCGGCACCCCATAGGAACGGTAAACGGCAAACGGGTGTCTATTACCCTGGACACCGAGAATCTGCTCGTTGCTGGTTAAATTAATCTCGACGGCAACCTGCTTGCGGGCCATGTCCAGCAGCAATTGTTCCGCATCCTGCTCGTAGGCGATGGCGACACCATGACCGATTCGCCTGGCGCCGGCGATCTCGACAGCCTGGCGGATATGACTGCGCAGATGGCGCGGGTGGACGAGCCCAAGCGTCAACTCGCCGGCGTGCAGGCTGATCGGTACCGGGCCGAACCGGTCGGCAAAAAACCGCAGTTGCTCCATTTGTGTTTCATACGTTGCCAGTGCCGACGGGTCGTCTTCCGGCGCAACCAGATTGAGGCCGACCACCCGCGGATCGGCTTCAATGAGCAGGAAGGCCAGCAAGGACTGGGCAAACAACTGCGTCGGCGCCATTGTCCGCGTTACCTGGGCAAGATACCGCACCTCGACGGCACAGGCCGGGGTATCGGCGGCGGGGCAACCATAGTGCTGTCGAACCCGGTCTTCCATCTCATCAAGCTGCCGCATCGCCGGCGGCACCAACTCGGCGATACCGGCTTCAAGCAGCGCCTCGGTCAGCAACCCCCAATCGCCCGGTGACACAATCCGTCTGCCGAGATCGGCGGCTGCCCCCCGCTGCAAAGACAACATCAACTCCAGGTAACCGATACGCTGGGTAACTGCCTGGTCGATCGCCTCGACCAGCATATCACCGGCACGGCCTTCAGTGGCCGCCGAGAACAATGAGAAGGTACGGAAAAACTGTTCGTGCCCCGAAGCTGCCGTTGGTCCCGGCAAAAAATTGCGCATCGACCAGGCATCAAGCAAACGATTGCGGTCGACCGTCCCCCGTGCCAACGCCTGCGCCAACGCAGGGCGGTCGGCTGCCTCGCTGCAGGGGGGAAGAAAGAGCTTCAGGCTTTGCGGGTCGATGCAACGGTCGTCGGCAAGCGCCCACTCGATATAGTCTTCGGCATAGATGGTACCACTCAGATGATTATGCAGGTCTCCTCCTTTCGGGAAACGCTGCAGAAACATCCGCAGTTCCACCGGCGATCCTTTGACTCGGTCGAACTCAAGCGCTGCAGCCGTCGATGTGCCGGAACGCGAAGCCGATTCAAGCGGCGGTCGCGCACAACCGGTCAAAACCAGGATAGTGATCAGTACGACCAAGAGCGGCGTCCATTTTTTCTGCATCAACCAACCTCCCTGCACATGCGTATCTATCTGCTTGACGCGGCGACAATTCGGCGCATCATCTCACCATGGTCGGGCTTTTCTGCGGCGCAGGGCCAAGGCGCTGTTCGCAACGAAAATGAGCAGCGCGCCACCCCAGCCGGAGACAGTCATGGCCGGGTCACCGACAAGCAACGGTCCACACAGGGCGGCGATCATGATTCGGCTCGAAGAAATGATCGATCCTTCTATGGCGCTGACAAACAGATATCCGTAGGTAAGCAGGTATTGCCCGAGCACACCCATAATTGAACAGGAAGCCAGGTAGAGGAATTCGACCCGGCCGGGCCAGAACAGGTCCTGCCGATACAGCAAAAATATTGCGACCATCCCCCATCCGAACATATAAAAAAGGATGGTTTGCGAATCGTGATAGCGGCGGCTGACGTTCAAATAGATCATGGCCGCCGCCGCGGTCACCCCTGATGCGAGCCCCCAAAGGCTGCTCCACTGCACCGTCATCGTGCCCGGAGAGAGGATCAGCCAGATTCCGACAAAAGCAAGTATCACGATGACCAGAGCAAAACCGTCATGCTCCTTGAGCAGAAACCAGGAAAACAACGCAACAAAAAGTGGATACGTCATATTAAGGATGTTCGCCTCCGCTAACGTCCCGGTCTCAATCGCCTTATAAAAGCAAAACACGGCAATCGTATTGGCAACCGCCCTACCAAACAGAAAATGATTGCGACGCGGAGCCAATCGCTGACCGGCGACCAACATCGTTGCGCAGACGACCAGAAAGCCGAGGAGAAACCTTGCAAACACATAGTATGACGTCTCGATCGCAACAATGCCATTACCCCAGCGGATGATCACCGTGGCCAGATAAAAGCAGAAAGCCGAGCCGAATACCGCAAGCCAGCCGATGGCCTGGCGCGTCACGAGTTGTTTGATGATGATTTTTCCCGGAGGCAGGCAACGGTCCATGGGTGCTCGGTTGGGCGACACGATTCTCAGGTAACGGCCAATCGGTTCCAAAAGCCCTGCCTCATAACCACCGAGGGTAGAGTGCATGCTACGGGAGGATAGCCTGATGCAGATTGGAAAAGGATGATAACTGAACCCATTTTCCGGAAAACGGCCAGCTTTTTTCGAGGCCGCTGCCAACCTGCCTCCTTGTCGTAACCATTGCAGTACTTATCGTTTTTGTGATGAGGGTGGGAGCAGGAGGAACCGGTCATGCCTGACAAAAACGAATTATGCGATAAAATTGTGGCGCTCTACCCGGATATCGGCAGCTGCGGAATTGATATCGATGTCGTTTTCGATGAGCGGAATCACGCCTGGGCGGTACAGCTGAGCAAAGACCAACACCGGCTGACACACTATCTGGACGTGCCGGAGGCGGATGCCTGCCTTGCCGGGAAACAATGTGTTGCACTCGGTCTGGACATTGCCCAACTACGTCGAAACATCGATGGCAAAGGCTTCTGAACAGAGTCCTCAACGGGCAGCCAACCGTTCGGCAAGCAGCGTGCCGGTCATCGCCAGGCACTCCATGTCGAGAAAAGAAGCGGCCGATTGCCGGTAGAGCACCGAACAAGCTGCCGGGAACAATTCGTCCTGATCGTTGAAATTAAGTTGGACGGGGATTCGCGGCAGGGCAAGAAAATGCAGGGTGAGATCGAATTCGGCCTGCTCGCCGCAGGTCCCGCCCAGGGCGACACCCCTTTTTCGAAGGCAGTCGATGGCGCCGGAAAAGTCCTTCTCAATCGCACGCAAGGTGGTCGTAGTAAAATAGGAAACGAGCGGCGCAGCGTCGGGAAACTCCCGATAACTCATCAATGGATCCGGCGCCGCCGGTATCTGCGGCGGGCAGTTGAGAACGTATCGGGCGAGGATTACCGACACTGACGGTGAAACCGATTCTCCCGCCTCGTCGACGATGGCTCGTGCCGAAACCCGGTATTGCCGATCGAACAGGGCGATGAGCAGGCTATCGCCCTCCGTCAGCACCCCGAGACGATCGGCTCGCCCGGCCAGATCAACCATCTCGAGCTGCTGCAGGTAACTACGGTAGGTTTCCGCAAATACCGGCGCCCGTTTCATCTCAGATCTCCACGTAGCCCGAAGCGCTGACGGCTCGCCTGCCCGAGCAGGCGAACGAGCGACAGATTCGGCGCTGCCAACCGTTGCCGTTTGCCGAACGCCCTGCAGGTAGTGCGGTGGCAGGTGATTGAATCAACGCCGTGCTCCCGTATGCCCCGTCACTCATCCGCCAATCGAAGGAAAATCCCTACACTATTATGCAAGACAACCACACTGAATCATTGCATTTTTGTGTTTCCACACGGCATCCGTATGGTTTTCCCTGCGTTTTCTCGGACGACCTTGGTTTTTATATCAGAAAACGCTTTGATATAAAAGAAAAAACTGAAAAAGTTGTTTGTGGCATGATATTTGCTTAAACAAACATAACGCCGGCCGATTTGAGCCGGCAGCGGCCATGACCGCACCTTGTCCCGCTTGCAGAGGGGGACGCGATAAAACCAATCTGCCCGGGCTCCACCCGGTGCAGCAGCACTTTCAAGGAGATTGCCATGAAAAAACGTATTCGCAGCACCCTTGCCGTTGGCGCGATAGCCCTGTTCGGGCTGGTCGCTACAGCCAATGCGAACTTGTGGTATATTGAAGAACAGGCGACCGAACCATCCTCTTCTTTCTTCACATCATCGGAGCCGATGAAAACAGACGGTGACCATCGGCTCATTTCAAGAACCACCGGCTTCCAGAACGAGCTCAGATGGCATTCCGAAGAGCGGGCTGCTGCTCTGCAGTCTTCTCCCTTTGACTCTTTATCGGAACAGCCAAGCCTGGCCGGTAATCAGCAGACCCTTTCAGGAACCATCGCCGTTGAAAACAAGGCCAGATGGTATTCTGAAGAACGAGCCGCCGCCGAATCGGTGACCCTGCAGAAAAACGATGGTGAAACCATCGAACTGGCAAACAGTTCGAGGGTATTGAGCCTGCGGGATCTGGACGGCAAATCGGTTGAAGTCAAAGGAACCGTCATGGAGCGCGCCGGCCAGAGGGTCATCAGTGTAAATGATTACAACATCATTGAATAACTCTTAAACGGTTGAGTTCAAGCAGCAACAAAGGCCGGGACGCCTTGGGGTGTCCCGGCCTTCGTCCGTCGCATCAGCGCACGCCAACCCAGGCTTTTAGTCGGCTGCGGTCAGCATCGCGAGAAAAACGGACGGCTCTTTTTGGTACCAATCGATGATGGTTTCCGTTCCGTGTTCTTTGGCCAGATCGATCGCACGGGGAAGCCACCGGTATTTCTCATAGCCGGACTTGACGTGCAGATCCGCTTCGATCCACTCCTTCGGAAGATCAGGAATGCGCGGCAGAATCACCTCGGGTACCAGCGCATAGACCAACGCGCCGACAACGGCCTCCTCGACTGCCAGCCACCGCTCAACGATCACTTCGACCTCTCCCAACGTCGGCTCCCTGTCCATTGCCTCGAGTTCCTCGACGATCGATTGCTCGGTAGCATGCCGAAGCATAATGTGCAGCGTTTCTTCGAGCGGCGTCATCAATACCGTATAAGCGTTGTCGGAAACGCTCTTCCAGATGGTCTGCCGATCCCGCAGAAAAAACCACCCGCCGGTTTCTTTCGAATAATGAAGATAACTCGAATAGGAGCCGACCTCGTCAATGGCGGTCTGCCCGGACAGGCCGATCTCGATTCGTCGCGCAGTATCCCCACTGAACTGATAGCGAGCCTGATATTCCCGTGCCAGATCCTGAACGATGATCGCCCTGATCCCACCACCAGCAAACGGTTCCGGGTGATGTTCCATCACGGTGGAGATGGAATGATAGGGATTTGCAAGACCGGTTCGCACCGTCAGTTCTGCAACAACCTCCTTGCTGTAGCTGACGAATTGCTCGGCTACCGCCTCTCTGATCTCCGGCACATAGAGAAGACGAGTGACAATCCCCTGGAGGTCCCATTGGATATCTTCGCAGCCCAGATCGTCACGAATCCGCGCGATCAACTCTTCGTTGTCGGCGAGATAGTCAAGGCAGATATCGTGATCGAGACGGTCTTCGTCTTCAGCAAACTCGGTATACGGTTCAAAGAATTCGGATCGGACCGGTGGCGCGAGCAGTGCCACCAGATCCCGATAATCGCCAACCGGTACCGCCGCCGCCGACACGACTCCGATGATAAGGAGCCCGAAAGTGAGGCACAACTGGCGGGAAAGTATGTTTAGAGCATCCGATCGTCCCGGAGATTTTTGCCGAATCAGCATCATACACGAATCCTCTTCGTGACACGGCTCATGGTTCCTCGATTCGATGGGGTCGGAACTTGGTCGGGTCGAGGCGGTGCTTGCGCAGCAGTTCATAGAGGTCGGCCCGATATTTCCCCGCCGTTTTCGCCGCCCGGCTCACATTGCCGCGGCTAGCCTGCAGAAGATGCCGGAGATAGTCCTTCTCGAACCGGTCTCGAGCCGATCGCAAGGGCGCTATCGCGGGCTGCTCGGCCAGGATCTCGGCAAGACAGGCCTCGGTAATGAGCGGGCCGTCGGTCATCGCCACCAGATACTCAACGACATTTTCCAACTCCCTGACATTGCCCGGCCAATCGGCAGTCGTCAGCCTCCGGGCTACAGCCGACGCAAAACCGGTCACCGTTTTGCCTGCAGCAGCACTGAACGTTGCCAGGAAATGGTTGGCCAGCGGCAGAATATCCGCTCGGCGCTGCCGAAGGGGCGGCAGGAGGATCGGTATGACCCGAATACGGTAATAGAGGTCCTCACGAAACAGACCCTGCTCTACAAGATTTTCCAGGTTGCGGTTGGAGGCGGCGATGATCCGCACATCGACGTTGACCGTCCGGTTGCTCCCCAGCGGGAAAAATTCGCGTTGCTCGATGATCCGCAGCAGCTTCGCCTGCATGGCCAGCGGCATTTCGGCAATCTCATCGAGAAAAAAACTCCCGCCATGGGCCTTGGTAAACAAACCGTCTCGCCGACCATCCGCTCCGGTGAACGCCCCCCGCTCATACCCCAGCAATTCACTCTCGAGCAGATGCTCCGGGATAGCGGCACAATTAATAACGATGAACGGGCCATTTTTCCGGCGACTGGCGGCATGGAGGCAGCGGGCGACCAGTTCCTTGCCGGTGCCGCTCTCACCCTCGAGATAGACGCTCGCCTCGGAATCGGCGACCTTCACGACCTTGGCCACCACCTCCTTCATTTCAGTGCTGTCGGCGATGATCCGTGAACAGGAAGGAGCCGCTGCCGTCTCGCCTTGTCTCGAAGGCGGATGCCGAGGGATGTCCGCACCCAGACAGGTCGTAATCTGTTCGAGAATGGTTTCCATGTCGATCGACATGTCGACATAGGTGCAGGCGCCCTGCTTGACGGCTTGTACCGCATCAACGACGGAACCTTCGGCAGACAGAATGACAGCCGGTACATCCGGTCGTTGGCTACGGACTCGATGCAACAGTTCGAGGTTTTCGTCGTCGCCGGCACGACCGTCTATCAGCACCAGATCAACATCCTGTTTCTCAAGCAGGGTACCAAGGGTCTTTGTGCCATTGGTCGAAACGATCCGATATCCCCGAGCGTTAAGCGGCGCGAAGATTGCCGATTCGGCGACTACGCCGTTGCTGACCGCAACAATGGTTTTCATCATGCAAATAACCAATCAGGCGCAAGCCCTCTCTTCCCCGCATCGATCAACCGGTCGCCGAAGCTTGTCGGAATTGGTTGATCATGCTCAATTCAGCCGGGGTCGGCAAGCGCTTGGTGAAGCGATACAAATGACGTTCACCGAGCCGGCCACTTCTTACCGGCAGCACTACTTCGTAGCCATCCCCTGATTTCCGGGGTTTTTCCACCCAGAGCACCCGTTCGACCACCAATGCGAAATCATCACAGATATGGCTGATAAAACGCTCCGGGTCGGCGGATACGGAATGCCCTTCACCGGTCTCTTCATAAATACAGAGAAACGGCTTGAGCGGCGTGATGTTCGGCTGCCGTGGCTCAGCCTCGTAAATATGCAGGTAATAGGCGCCGGGGAACCAGGCGATCGGCGCCCGGTTCCCATGCCGCTTCCCGTCCCAACGGTAGATACCGCTGAAGATCCTCATGACCGTCGTTTCCTGTTCGTGGTGATGCCGCCCCTTCCGGCTGCATCAGGTCGTCATTCGTTGGCGGCAAGCGAGCGCCGTGCATCCATGTCGACAAGTACCCGCTCCCGTGCCGTATCGATGCCGAGTGCCTGGCGTTTTTTATCAATATGGGCGAGCATCAACCGCGCCATTTCATGAGGACTGTCGGCAAAGCCCCAGGTACCCAGTCCTTTTGCTGCCAACCCGGCAAACAGCAGTTCTTCAAAGCGCGTCCCTTTGGTTATCGGGAACGTGTGCCCGAACACCGTATACACGCCCGATGCCACAAAATACTGGCCGATGGCAATAGCCTTCTCGCTCATCCACTCAGGCGCGCAACCGGCAACCGGGAGTTCGGCGATCGACTCACCGAGCCCGCCGGTCTTGACCATCTCCGCCACCGCCATCAAAATCCGGCTGTTATCGACGCAGGCACCGAGTCCCAGCACCGGTGGAATGCCAACCGTCTCGCAGACTTCGGCCAAACCGGGCCCGGCCAACGCCGCAGCGCCGGGAGTCGTTAAGCCGGCCTTGGCCAGGGCAACCTGGGAACAGCCGGTCTGGACGACGAGCACATCGTTTTTAATCAATTCCTTGACCAGTTCCACGTGGGAAAAGTCTTGTTTCGACCGCGGGTTCGTACAACCGACCACACCGGCCACACCGCGAATGCGCCCATTGATAATATTGTCATTGAGCGGCTCGTAGCCACCCCGGAACGAACCGCCAAGCATGTACTTAATGTATTCATGCGAAAAACCGTGCACGCCCCGGGCGATGCGGCGGGGGATTTCGATCGGGTGGGTCCGGTTCTTGAACCGGCTGATGGCCTTGATAACGATTTCATCGGTGCATTTGAGCGGGTCGTGCTCATCCAGTTCAATGTGCATCGCTCCTTCGATCCGGGCTCGGTAGTTGGTCGTGACGAACACCGTGTCGTAACATTCGGCAACCTTGTGCAGGTCCTGTTTAATACACTGAATATCAACGGTCATCGCATCCACCGCTCCGGTAACCAGCGCCGCCTCGGTGGATGAAAAATTGCCGGCATGGGGAATGCCGTGCCGCGACAACACTTCAAGACCGGAACAGCACATGCCGACCAGGTTGATGCCCTTGGCGCCGGCCTCGACGGCCATTTTCTGCAGGCCGGGAGCCGACGTTGAGACCATCATTGCCTCGAGCAGGCTCGGTTCATGACCGTGGACGATGATATTGACCTGATCCTCCTTCAGCACCCCCATATCGACGGTAATTTCCACCGGCGCCGGCGTCCCGAACAGGATATCCGAAATATCGGTGGAGACCATCGAGCCGCCCCAACCGTCCGCCAGGGCAGTGCGGGAAATCTGCCGGGTCAGGTTCTCGTAGTCCTGATCGACACCAATCGCGGTACGGTGCATCATCTCCATGATTTCCCGCATTGCACCGCGCGGAACAATTCCCTCTCGCCGCCAAGTCTCCAAGGTCTTTGCCGGAACCCGTTTGACCAGCGGAATTTCGCCGTCAACTTGCGTATAGGTCTTCTCGAGTTCCCGGTGCACATCGATGGCAATCTCATTAATCTCGCGTCCCTCGATAGCGACGCCCAGAGACTCGGCGACCTCGTGCAGCTTCAGATGATCTTTGATTCTGAAGTCCGAAATCGTACCCTCGATCACGCCACGAAACAATTCGAGCATCGCCATCCCATGATCAGTGTGGGCGGCCGTTCCAGCCGCAACCATCCGGCCGAAATTACGCGCGGCTATCGTATCAATACTGGCACCGCAGACACCGACCCGGCGATACGGATCGGTCGGATTCATCCGGCAGGGCCCCATCGAGCAATGCTTGCAGCAGGCCGAATCGGCTCCGATCGGGCACGGCTTCAATTCCTCAGCCCGATCGAAAAAAAGTTCGACACCATCGCGCCGTGCCTTGGAAATCATCTGCTGCGTCGACTCACAGATAGTAATATCTTCGGGCCTGATTAGTTGTTTTGGCTTTGCCATGACTCCTCCGGAATGGTTCAAATTGGCAGATGTGCGGAAAGGCACGCATCGAGCGGGGATGATCCGCTCTACTGAAATCCTGAATCACTACAGGAATGATTCCCACTATCAAGTAATGATACCGCCACGCTGTAGCAATGTCAATAGCCGGATATCCGATATCCGCCGGTGTCAGCTGTAATCTCCTGGCGGTTCGCAAGCATCGTGACTAAGGTTTCCTGTGGCCCACCTCAAAGGCCGTGCCGTCGAAGAATTACCACATGAGATCCGGAGCCTACCGGATAATGGAACGATAATGACACCCTGTCGAATTATCTTTGCAACAAGGAGTCCGGCTATGATCAAGAAAACAACGGTAGTGCCGCTTGCTGCTTTGCTGTTGGTGCTGGCAGTAACAATCAGTGCTCCTCCGGCTGTTCAGGCGGATGAGTACGCAACCACGATCGAAATGTTTCGCTCTTCACCGGTTGTTGAAAAATTTTTCAACGATGCCTATGGCTATGCGGTGTTTCCGTCAATCGGCAAAGGAGGCTTTGTCGTCGGCGGGGCGTTTGGCCGCGGCCAGGTGTATCGAGGCGGTCAGCTGACCGGAACAGCAACGGTGATCGAAGGATCAATCGGCTTTCAGGCCGGCGGCCAGGTATTCAGCGAGATTATCTTCTTTCAGGATGAACGCGCCTATCAGCGCTTCACCAGCGGCAGCTTTGAATTTGACGCCACGGCCCAGGCAGTGGCAATAACCGCCGGAGCCGTCGCCCAGGCCGGAACTGCCGGTTCCAGCGCCGGTGTCAGCACCGGACCGCGGACCGGTGTCCAGGCCGAGGCAATCTATATCAACGGCGTGGCCACGTTCGTGCATGCACAAGGAGGACTCATGTACGAGTTCTCGGTCGGCGGTCAGAAATTTACGTTCCAGCCGCTCTAACTCCCAATTCCGAAGGGCACAACGAAGCATGAAAATCATGCCCAAGCCGGCCCGGGCGGCTCGGTCGGAGGCTGCATCGTGACAGCCCGGCAGAGCGCAGCTGCCGGAGACGGAATTGAACGAACGAAATTAGTTGATTTGTTAATGATAAATCAGATTATCAGATAAACCAATGTATCACCAGGAACCGATCGCGGTACGGCTGTGATCAGCCAATCTGTCGCCGCCGGCGTGCGCTCATTGATAAACATGCCGATGCCTCTTCATCACAACTGATGCCGCGGATCGGCCGGCCTATCAGCATTGCATCAAAATCCTCTGTTCGTCGGCTCATAACCATGCTATCCTGACGCGCTACCTGCTCATGCAGCACATGAGCAGGTAACGTCTCACTGCCTTGGAACCACCGCTTTTCAAACCACAATATGGCCTGCTTCCGTAAACCATAAGGATATTGTGCCCGTATCCACTTTTAGCAGAGGTCCGGTTATCGTGCTGACCTGGCTGGGACGACAGGGTACCCGAGCTGTTGCCGCGCTGATCGTTGTTGGGATTGCCGTGCCACCGATGGGGGCAGTGCTGCGACCGTACGTCACCGAGGCGATCTTCGCCTTGCTCTGCTTTGCCTTTATGCGGGTCGATCTGGCCGATCTCAAAGACTGCCTCAAACGGCCGCAGGTGATCCTTGCGGCCACCCTCTGGACCTCGCTGTGCATACCGCTAATCGTCGGCGCCGGCGGCCTCGGCCTGGACCTTCAGGACCGTTACCCGGCGCTGTTTCTTGCACTGCTGCTCCAGGCAATCGCCTCGCCGATCATGGCCGCTCCAGCCTTTGCTTCACTGCTCGGCCTCAATGCCACGCTGATCCTGGCGATTTTGATTACCTCGACGATCCTCATCCCCGTTACCGCCCCGCTCTTTGTCGTCATTTTCGCCGACGCCCAACTGAGTCTTGTTCCCGTCGCGCTGGGCATCAAACTGTTCTTGATCCTGGCCGGCTCGGCGGCAGTCGGTTTTACCGTTCGCAGCATCTTCGGCCTGACGGCCATCGAACGCCATAAAGATGCAATTAATGGCTGCAACATACTGATTCTATATGTTTTTGTCGCCATCATCATGGAAAATGTCGCCGGCCGGTTTTTCCGAGCACCGTTCTTGGTGGCCGGCTTGACCGCCCTCGGTTTTATCGTTTATATCGTCATCCTTGCCCTCACCGCCCTGCTCTTCTGGCCGGCGGGACGCGAGCGGGCACTGGCGATCGGGTTCATGACCGCACAACGAAATATGGGGCTGATGCTGGCGGCTACCGGTGGGGCCCTGCCGGAAACCACCTGGCTCTATTTTGCCCTGGCGCAATTTCCGATCTACCTCGGCCCACATCTGCTGAGGCCATTGGCCGCCAAGCTGCTTACCCAGACGCGAACACGGCGTTCACCACCGGCCCCACCCCGTTGAACACGGTACCCGGATTGCGGGTCAGGCCGCTGCATCACCGGCGGAAAGAGTGTCCGCAGAAAAGAAGCTGTCGATTCACGGCAGGTCTTTTATAATGAGCATCGCAGCAGGAATAGATTGCCAGGCAAATACGCGGGGCACCCTCGCCCACTGCTCGATGCCCTTTGCACTCAAGCCGGGAGCAACCACATGACAAGAGACGGCACAACTCGACACTCGTTTCAGGATTACTATCCGGAACAATTCCAGCATTGTTATGGGTGTGGAGCGGCCAATCCACACGGTCTCCGGATACGCAGTTTCTGGGACGGCAGCGAAGCAGTGGCGGTCTTTGTCCCGCAGGACTACCATCTAGCCTTTCCCGGCTACGTCTATGGCGGTCTGCTCGCCTCGCTCATCGACTGCCATTGCGTCGGGACTGCTGCTGCGGCCGCCTATCGAGAGGAAAACCGAGATCTCTCAACGCTGCCTGCGCATCGCTATGTCACCGCATCGCTGCAGGTTGACTATCTCAAGCCGACACCGCTCGGGCCGCCTCTTGAAATACGTGCCCGGATCGAACAAATCAAGGGCCGCAAGACCATCGTATCGGCAACGATATCGGTCCAGGGCGACGTTTCGGTGCGCGGCCGGGTGGTCGCGGTACGGATGCCGGATCATCTGCTTCCGAAGCAGGAGTGAGGACAACGATCAAGGCAGATTCGAATGGAGCCAAGAATCTGATTAGTTTATGATAAACAATGGTATTCAGAGAAAACAGGATGTGCCGATGACCCCTATTATCAAACGAATGCCGGTGCTGTTCATCGGCCACGGCAACCCGATGAACGCCATTGAAGACAATCGCTTTCACCGTGGTTGGCGTGAGCTCGGGCGGCGCCTGCCGAAGCCGACCGCCATCCTCTGTGTTTCAGCGCATTGGGAGCGCCGCGGATTGGCACTGACCGCCGCCCCATTCCCGGAGACCATCCACGATTTCTATGGTTTTCCGCAAGCCCTGTACGAAGTCCGCTACCCGGCGCCGGGAAGCCCTTCCCTGGCAAGGCGGGTCGCTGATCTGCTCAAGCCGAACGATGTTGTCCTTGATACCCGTCGCGGGCTCGACCACGGCGCCTGGAGCGTCCTGTCGGTGATCTATCCGGCTGCCGATATCCCGGCGATCCAGCTCAGTCTCGACACGACGAAACCGCCACGCTACCACTACCAGCTTGCCGGTCTGCTCGAGCCGCTGCGTGACGAAGGGGTGCTGATCGTCGGCAGCGGCAACATGGTTCATCATCTCGGGCTGTTCAATTTCCACGACGCCACCCCGCATCCGTGGGCCAGTCGTTGTGCCACTGCATTGAGGAAACACCTCGCCGGCGGCAACCATGATTTGCTGATCCATTACGATACCCTGACGGATTGGCGCCTAGCAATACCGACCCCAGAGCATTATCTCCCGCTTCTCTATCTGCTGGGTCTCCAGAAGCGGGATGAAACACTGGCTTTTTTCAATGACGAAGTTATCAGCTCGGTATCGATGACTTCGGTGGTCGCCGGCAACGGCTGACGTGCTTAAAACTCATACATTTCAAGGATAAGGGCGGCCCGGGTGATCTCGCCGATCAGTCGCCCTTCGCTGACCACCGGCAGAAAGCCGAGGTCTGTTTCACCGATCAGCTGCATGGCCTCCCGCAAAGGCTGATCAGGACGAACCGAGCGTACCTGTCGGCGCATCATGGCCGTTACCGGTTGGTCAAGCTGCCGCTCCTTTTTGATCTTCACTGCCTGCTCGTCGCCAAATGACCCCAGCACCTGTTCCTGGTCATCAACTACCAGCAACCCTCTTCTGCCGCTTTCTCGAAGAATCGCCACGGCCTGGCGCACGGTTGTGGTTGGCGGCAACGTCTCTTGTCCTGCGCTCATCAACGACTGCACCACCGTTTCCTGCACTGCGGTCTGTCGAAGCAGGTCCACGACCCGGCCACGCACCTCGGCAAGCGGCGCACCAACCGTTGCCGATCCCGCTCCGGGATGGCCGCCGCCACCGAGCCTGCGGACCAGCGCTCCAACATCGAACAACCGCGGGGTGCCCCGGCCGATCACCACGGTCTTCTGCGGCGTCAACGGAAAAATACCGAACGCGGCATCAAGCCCCTTCATCGTTTTGTAGGCGCCGACCACATCGGGAAGCATGTTCAGTCCTTTTTCAGCGTCATGAACACAGACACCAAGCTTCCTGCTGCCTACCGTCACCTGCTCTGAATCAACCAGCATCTTGCCAAACAGCTCAAGATGGCGCTCGTCCAGCGCCTTATCCAGATAAGCAGAGACAACATGGAGGTCGGCACCGTTTTCAAGCAGGAAGCTTGCCATCCGCGCATCCCTTGCCGTGGTTCCGGGAAAAGAAAGGAAGCCGGTGTCGTCGTAAATACCGAGCAAAAAAAGTGTTGCATGCATCGGCGAAAAAGCAATGTCGGCGGCGGCTATCCGTTCCAGAAGCAAGGTCACCGTTGCCCCGACCTCCTCGCGATGTTCCTCGTCGGCAACGATCGTTCCAGGCGCCAAATGGTGGTCCCATATCACCGTTGACAAGCGATCGCGTTGGGCCAACTCGCCCATGGCGTCAAGCCGGTTCCAGCTCGAGGTGTCGGTTATGATGAGGCGTTCTACAGCCGCAAGATCAATGCTGCGGCACGACCTCAACTGCAACAGATCCCAGTGCACTGCGAGGAACTCACGCACCGCCGGTTGAACATGGTCGGGTGTGGCCCGGATTGCCCCGGGATAGAGAAATGATGCGGCAACCAGTGATGCCAGCGCATCGAAATCGGTATTCGTATGGGTGGTGACGACAATCATTTTTAACCAACGGATTGCACGCTGGCGATCGCCGAAACGTCATCATCGAAAACAGCCAACATGGTGTGCAAGCCGGTCATCTTGAAAACGTCTTTGACCGGGCCGCGCAGGGCACAGATGGCCAGGCGGCCGCCATGACGATGTACCTGCTTGGCCAATGCCAGGATACTGCGCAACCCGGCACTGCTGATGTACTCCAGCCCGGCGCAATCAACCACAACACCTTTAAGATCGTTCCCTGACAATGCGGCAATATGCTTATCGAAGCCTGGAGCAGTCAGGGCGTCAAGCTGACCGTGCGCGGTGAGAACGACCACATTATCCCTGGTTGTGACGGCGATTTTCATTTCCCTCCCCTCATCCCGCTTTTCTAGGCGGGCAACAATACCAGTCGTACCACTCAGACATTAAAGCGGATATTGAGGATATCGCCATCGACGACGACATACTCCTTACCCTGCACCGCAACCTTTCCGGCTTTTTTCAACTCCGCCTCGCTTCCGGATGCCAGCAATTCGTCATATTTCATCACTTCTGCCCGGATAAACCCTTTCTGCAAATCAGAGTGAATAACCCCGGCGGCCACCGGCGCCGTGGCGTTCTCGCGGACAAGCCACTGGCGCACTTCATCCTTACCCACCGTAAAAAATGAAATTCGCCCGAGGGCCTGTAGACAGAGCGCCGTCAATCGCTGCAGGGCCGACTCGGTGATACCGAGGTCATCGAGAAACTCCCGGCGTTCCGCTGCACTGTCAAGCAACGCAATCTCCGCCTCGGCCCTGGCGGAAACAATCATGGCTTTGATCTTATCGGTGAGGCAGACATCCGCAACCCCCTCAAGCAGGCTCCGATCCGCCAGATCGTCTTCGCCGACGTTAAAAACAAGGATCAACTCCTTGCGGGTGATGAATGGATAGCTGCGGATCAGCAACTCCTCTTCGTCACTGAGGGAAAACAACCGCAGCGGCTTTTCCGCATCCAGGTGTCCCTGAATCCGTTTCAGCAATTCAAGCTCCTTGACCTGGCGGTCATCCTTGATTTTCTTGATGCTTGCCGTGAGTCGCTCAATCCGCTTTTCAACAAACAATTGATCGTGCATCAGCAGCTCGGCATTGATTGTCTCCACATCACGGAGAGGATCGACCGAACCGGCGGCGTGATACACCGCTTCGTCGTGAAAGGCGCGGACGACATGGCAGATTGCATCCACATCACTCATATCTCGAAATATGTCGCCACGGGCAAGGGTTTCCTGCTCCAGCTTCGGCAGCAACATCAGGTCGATCCGGGCACGGGCCTCCTTTTTCGGACGATAGAGCTCGACCAGTCGATCGAACCGTTCATCAATAATCTCGGCCGTCCCGGGCACCGCTTTGCCGGTGGCGGCCTGCTCCGGCAAGGCGCTGCCGGTCAGTACCTGAAACAAGGTTTTCTTGCCGGTCTGCGGCAAGCCGATAATGCCAACTTTCATACGCTCCTCATCGAAAATCTCTCTGATACCGACTCTCGGCCCAAACGAAAAGCCAGTGCCACGGCTGATGAAGCCCAATAGTTGGGCAGGTTATACCATACCCCGGACCGTTTGACCGCTCTTCACCGAACAAAAAGCCATTTTTCCGCCGCCGAGAGTTCGCCCGCCGGCGATGGCAAGAAGGTAGGTTCGCAAGATGGCAGTGCCCGTAACCGGCAAGTATTGTCGACAACCACAACAGATAATGACTTCCGGCACAAACGCAGGGGACCGGCACCGTCAGCAGGCGCAACCGTGGCCGCTCAACAGGTGCCTCTCTGCCTGGCACCCGAGATTCAGCGCCAGGCAGAAAAGTTATTGCTGCAGGAATTTGGGAACTATCGGGATCCGTTGAAGATACGCAGCAGCTACGCCGCCCGGCGGGTAATGACCGGCGGTTCCGGCTTCTCTTCCGGGCGCAGCTCGATAACGGTAGCCGACGCGGTATGTTGCTGCTGTTCAGAAATCTGTTTGAGTCTTTTCCCGACCCTCATGCCCTTGATTGCCAGTACGCCGCCCGCAAGCACCACCAGCGCCAGCGCCCAGTCCTTGATCACGAACCCGATCTCGCCAAGAGTTGAAAGATAGGCAAGCACCTGCAACAAACCCACTACAGCCAAGAAGATTACCGCCGGGATATAGATATGGGAAAGCAGAGTATCGTTTTTCCACAGCGATGGCCGCTGGTTGCGGAAAACAATCAGCAAGACCGCGAACAATAGCACGGACGCGAAAATACCCAAGACGCCAAAAATCAGTTTCATAAGCACCCTCCCGTTCCCATTATCAATGCTTTCAACCCTTTCCCCAAGTCGCTAAAATGTACAAAATTTTAGTTATTTAGT
>CAZSOA010000039.1:0-23276 GCA_964608305.1 uncultured Desulfofustis sp.
TATTCAGCCAGGTAGCATCCGATAATACAGGTGAAAATGATTATGGGGTAGAGGATGACCGGCGGTGTCTGCACCACTCTGCAAAACGATTTCAGACCAATCCGACCCACACCGAGAAGGAAAAGGTTGGCGATAATGAGGCTGCCGTAGATCGAGTAGATGAATTGGGCGTTCTGCTCGAACATCAGCGGTCCCGGAATCATGCCATGGATGACGAAGGCACCGACCAACAGGGCTGCTGCGACATTTCCCGGAATTCCCAGGGTGAACAATGGAATGAGACTGGCCGCGACCACGGCGCTATTGGCGGATTCCGAGGCGGCAATGCCCTCGAGCTTACCGGTGCCGAATTCTTCCGGGTTCTTCGAGTTTTTCTTTGCCTGATCGTAGGCAAAAAAGGAGGCAACCGGCGCTCCGAGGCCAGGCAAGGCGCCAACTATGGTGCCGGCAACTGATGAACGAAATATCGTTTTCAGGCAGCTGCGATATTCCCTCCAGGAAAGCAGACGGTCCTCTTTTTTGGCCGAAAAGATCAGGGCGCAATTGGCATATCCGTGTTTCAGCTGATGTTCCAGTTGAATGATGATCTCTGAGAAAGCCAGCATGCCGATACCGATCGGGATGAGCGAAATGCCCCGCTCAAGCTGAAAGAGATCGAATGTCAGCCGCGGCAGGGCGGAGACCGGCTCCATTCCGACGGTGCCGACGAGGATCCCGAGCAGGGCGGCGATCAGGCCACGGGTCATCGACTGGGTCCCCAGGCCGGCGATGATGGTCATCGCCAAGCAGATCAGGGCGAATATTTCCGGCGGTCCCATGTAAAGAGCTACCGCCGCGAGCGGCGCCGCCACCAGGATAAGTACCAAGGTTGAGAAAGCATCCCCGGACACAGAAGCAAAGAGCGCCGTGCGCAGCGCTTTTTCGCCCTTGCCCTGTTGGGTCAGCGGATAGCCATCCCAGGTTGTTGCCGCCGCTTCGGGTGTGCCCGGAGTATTGAGCAGCACGCCAGAGATGGCGCCGCCGAAGAAGGCGCCTTTGTTGAGGCCGACCAGAAAACCAATCGCCGACATTGGAGACATGTAGTACGACAATGGGATACACAGGGCAATCGCCATGGGGCCGTTGACACCAGGGACAGCCCCTGCAATCATGCCAGCGGTGACCCCGACGAACACAAAAAGCAGATTGTTGATCTGCAGCGAGTCGATGAACCCTGCAATGACTAATTCAAGCATAACATACTCCCGTCAGCGATAATCAGGATCAGGGCAGAGGAACACCAAGCAGGAAGCGCATGGCTGCATAGATGATTCCCACCGGAATAAGGGAGACAAGGATGAGTACAACAGGTTTGCGCTGGTTGCAGAGGAACTGAATTACCAGCATGAACATGATGGCAGCAGGCAGAAAGCCCAGCCATTTCATAGCTGGCATCAGCAGGATGCAAGGCAGCATGAATTTGACCAGATGTAGCAGATGCACCCGATCGACCTGACCATCCTGATTTACTTCCCGAGGATCCTGTTGCCGGGCGCGTGCCTGAACGAAGAGATTCCGCACCAGGGCCATGGCAGACAGCAGCAGGATGCCGCCGACCGTCACGTTGGGTACCATTGAGGCAGGAACCCCATATCCCGGGTAGGCGGGCGTATAGGTCGGAATGACCCAGATCAAAAACACCAGACTTACCAAGGCGATGGCCCCATAGACCAGATTTTCTCTTGTCCCTGCCGTCATCATGTCAGACCGATCCTCCTCAAAGCATGGTTGTCCGGTTTGCGTGCAACTGGCTGGCTGAAGTCGCAAGAGACGTTTGGGCGGTCTCTCACGACTTCGCCAGGCATTCCGCTCAGTCTTTCTTCATCTTCGCAGCCTGGGCGCCAAAACGCTCATTGGCCTCGCTCATGTAACTCTCTGCTTGCTCCGTGCCGAAGGTGACCGGTCCCATGGTGAGGTCTTTGGTGATAAAATTCCTGAATTTCTCGTCTTCGGCGAGCTTGGCGACGGCCTTGTCGAGACGATCCTGCACATCTTCAGGCATGCCTTTCGGGGCCACAAGGACGACGAACATCTCCACCGATTCATCCCAGCCCTGCTCCTGCAGGGTTGGGACTTCCTGAATATCGGTAAGCCTGGTTGGCGTGGTAGCGGCCAGCAGTTTCAATTTGCCCGCTTTAACGTACTCGAACAAAATGGCGCCGAGATGGCCCAGATCGGCATGCCCGCCCATGACAGCTGAGATGATCGACGGACCTCCCTGACTCGGCATGAAGGAGAGCTTGACCCCCTCCTGCTCGGCAATACGCGTCATTACATCCCGATCGTCTGAGCCCTGGAACATATAGGTAAGACTCTTGTTCTCTTTTTTGGCCCAGTCGAGGGCATCCTTCAGGGTATTCCACGTCCGGTCTGGATGACATACGATTCCGCTCTGATTGAGTCCGAGCAGCGTGATGTATTTGAAATCGTCGAACGTGTAGTTCGTCTTGACGTAGTGAGGCGTGTAGGTAAAGGCGGCAGTCGCTCCGACACCGAGAGTATAGCCGTCAGCTTTGGCGCCGCTCAATTCAGATGCCATGACGCTGCCGTGGGAGCCTCCCGGGTTGTTGCTCACGAGGACCGGCTGGCCCAGGTCGTTTTTCAGCGCTTCGGCAAGCGCCCGGGTAAGCAGATCTATCTGAGCGCCTGGTTTCACCATGGTGATCATTTTTATGGGACGATCCGGATATTCCGCCGCCTGCAGCGGCTGAACCAGACATAGACCGGCGATGATGACGCCAGCCAGCAGTGTTCTCCACATTGTTCGCATACATTTTCTCCCTTGGTTGCTCATGACGGTTCTCCTCTGGTTAATGGCGGCGGTGAGAGGTTATGACGGTGATGGCGTCATCATTGAAAACTCTCCACAAACTGATCAATATTTCTTCTATTCTAGCTTTTTTCGGCCGGGAAAAACTATCGTCCAGGCGATAGTCGTTAGATAAATGAAGGCGGACTCATCGCTGCTGCAGGGCAGGAAAATCCTGAGTTCATGAGCTTGCCGAAGAAAAGAGCGGAAAAGGAGGACTGCTGTCTGGTTTTTTCTGAATTAACGAGGCCGTGCTACGATGGGGTTCATGATCTATAGACCAGATCCATCACCTGGGCCGGATTGTAGATCGTCAGCCGCCGTTTCTCGAGGCGGATCATGCCTGATTCATTAAGCTTTTTGATTGTGTTGCTGATGGTCTGCTGACATGAGCCGGTCATCGAGGCGATCTGGGCCTGGGATAGTTCGACAGGAACCGTGATCGGCAGTTCAGGGTCTGATTCCTTCAGCTTGTGATGGACCAGATAGAGCATGAGTTTCAAGACCCTGGTGTCAACATCGCAAATCATCAGGTTTTCCATCTGCTCGCCAAGATAACGTAGCCGCCGGCCGAGCACGCTCATCACTTTTCGGGCAAGCGGGTAATGACCGGCAAGAAGTGCTTCAAAATCTTCTTTACCGACTATGAAAAGTTCCGTCGGGGTGATGGCCTGGGCGTTGCACTTTCTTGGTTTTGATTCAATTATCTCAGCCAATCCGAATAGTTCACCTGCTTTTCTTATGAAGATAATGGGTTCTTTTCCCAGTTCGGTGAAATGAAAAATCCTTATTGAACCGGATTGCAGATAGTAGCAATGCTCACTCGCATCAGCTTCTTGGAATATAAAATCATTTTTCCTGAAAAGCTTGCGTTGAGCCACTGAGAAAAAGGCTGATTTTACGGTTTCAGACAGATCGGAAAAAAAACCCTGTTCGCTGAGATGCCAAGTCTGATTCATGGAGCTGTGGTTTCTTTCAAAGGTTCGTCAGGGAAGACTGCTGTCGCCAACTGTATCCCCTGACCGCTTCCTGATGCTCTAACACATGAGGACCTCAGAGAGCAAGAGTTGCTTAGTCTCTGCCTGCCAAAATGAATCCAACTGTTTGTTCTATCGCCCAGCCGATAGTTTTTTACGCTGATTTATCGCAAATACACGAACATTAGCTTTGATTTCGGCTTAGGTGAGTGCTGCGCCACGTTTGCAGCATGACCGGCACTACCGGCGGGACTGAAAGTATTACGCCTCCACGCAACCAATGAACCAGAGAAACCAGCAACGAAGGAGACTCCAATGGCGATTCAACTGCCTGCAAGCCTTGAAAATGTCACCACAGAAATTATCGATACCGATCTGCTGATCATCGGCGGCGGCAACGCTGGCTGTTTTTCGGCCATAGAGGCCAAAAAACGCAACCCAGACCTTAAGGTCACGATCATGGAAAAGGCACACATCAGCCGCAGCGGAGCCTGCTCCGCGGGTATGGATGCCATAAACACCTACATCCCGCCGGGCAAAACCCCGGAGGATCTGGTCAGGTGGAGCCGATCCCAGGTGGGCGGGGGGCCGCTGCGCGAAGACCTCACTTTGAGTAATGCCCGAGAGCTCAACGAAGCGGTCGATGATCTGGAACGATGGGGGTTGCCGGTGATCAGGGATGAAGACGGCAATGTGCAGTACCGCGGCGGCTGGGATATTTCCATCCACGGCGAACAACTCAAGCCGATAATGGCGGAAAAAGCCATGGAATATGGCGCGGAGGTTTACAACCGCATTGTTGGTACCGCTCTACTGATGGATGGCGAACGGTGCACGGGAGCCATGGGCTTTGGCGTGCGCGATGGGAAATTCTATGTGTTCAGGGCAAAGGCGACCATTGTCGCCACCGGTGGCGCCTGCGGGCTCTACAAGTCCTACACTTCCGACTCCACCGACTCGCATCATCAGACCTGGATGTGCCCGTTCAACGTCGGCACCGGTTATGCGATGGGCATAAGGGAAGGGGCTGAGTTTACCTCGATGGAGCAGCGCTGGGTCGCTACCCGGACCAAAGATTTCTGCGGTCCGGTAGACACCATCTCGGTCGGATTCAAATCAAGCATCATCAATGCCAAGGGAGATCGCATCCTGGAAAAGCATTATGCCCACCTCGGCGGCGACAAAGCCCCCAGATACATCAGGGCCAATGCCCCGATGGAAGAATGGTTGGCTGGCCGCGGTCCAACCTATGCCGACACCACTCACCTATCAGCTGAAGAGGTCAAGGAACTGAAGACTGACTATCTCAACGAGCGTCCGTCTTTCGTACTCTTCCTGGCCAGCAGGGCGCAGGATATCACCAAGGACCCGATCGAGATCTACGGCAGCGATCCGTACATCGTCGGCGGACACACTGGCAGCGGCTATTGGGTTGATGTGGAGCGCATGACCACGGTACCCGGTCTGTTCGCCGCCGGCGAGACGGCCGGTGGCAATCCGAACAAATTTGTCGGCGGCTGTGCAGCCGAAGGCAAACTCGCCGCCCGGGGCGCAATCGCCTACATGGAGAACTTGGTGCTACCGGACATCGACATGAACCAAGTAGAGCGAGAAAAAGGGCGCGTCTATGCCCCGCTTTTCAGAGGAACAGATTTCGACGGTGTATCGGCCCGCGAGATGGAAGAGCGACTGCAGCGGCTGATGGACGAATATGCCGGTGGCACTTCACAATTTTACCGGACAAATGAAGAACGTCTTGATTATGCTCTCAAGCATCTGAAGATACTGAAAGATCAAGTACGATTCCTGTATGCCGGTGACTTGCACGACCTCATGTCGGTACATGAAGTGATCGACCGCCTTGATGTGGCTGAGGTGGTATGCCACCATCTCAAGTTCCGCAAGGAAACGCGCTGGCAGGGGTGGCAGACCCGCACTGACTATCCCGGCATCGACGAGAAATACGACTGTTTCGTCGAAAGTCGGTTCAACAAGCAGACCGGCGAAGTGGAAACCTTTACCCGTCCCTATGAACAGATTGTTCCCGGTGAGCGATTTCAAGCTTAACCCCTTTCAGGAGGATACTCATGGCTCCGAGAGTCGATTTTACCAAATGTGATGGATGCAAAGCCCAGGACGAGCCGCTCTGCGAGCAGGTCTGTCCGGGAAACCTGATGACCCTGGGCGAAAACGGCAAGGCTTACTGCCGCGAGAGAAGCGATTGCTGGGACTGCATGTCCTGCACCAAAATCTGTCCAGTGGGGGCGATTGAGACCCGCATGCCTTATCAGCTGGGCTATCATGGTGCCAAATTGATACCAATGATGGGATCCAATACGATTACCTGGACCTCAGTCGACATAGACGGCAAAGTAGAACGATTCCGTTTCAAGACCCGGATCGATTGATATGGAAAAAAAAGCTGCCAAAATCGGTCTGTACTTCTGCGATCCCGGTGAGGTGCTCACCAATTCGGTCGACGTCCAGGCCCTTATCGGCAAATGTGCCGGGATGCGGCAGGTCGAAGTGTGCCGGATCGTAACCGACGTCAGGGATCTATCGTTCCTCATCGGAGTTCGTGAAGCGCTTGCGGCGGAACGCCTGGACCGATTGATCTGGGTGGGGCAGTTTACTTCCCGGCAGCGGCGGTTTCTGCAAGCGGAGCTGCAAGGGGCCGGACTGAATCCATTCATGCACGAATGGTGCGATTTTGAAGCGCAGGGGATCTCGGGTGGAGACGGTCCCAGTAAAGCCAGGACAGATAAGGCCTTAACCCTGCTCAAAATGGCCATTGCCCGAGCCAAACTCCTCAAGCCGCTCGAGCCTGTCCGGCTTTCCTCCTCAGACAGTGTCGTCATCGTTGGAGCGGGTATCGCTGGACTTCATGCGGCTGTTTCCTTTGTCGAGCGAGGCAAAAAGGTTCATCTCGTCGAACAGCAGAGCGGTGTGGGAGGCAAGACCGCTCTGCTGTCGCGCTTCTATCCATTGCAGTGCGATCCCCACTGCGGTATCGAATTCGTCCTCAAGACTCTGCGCGACTCGGAGTTGGTGACGCTGCACACGCTTTCCAGGCCGGTGGCAATCAAAGGAGCTGCCGGTAATTTTGCCGTTCGCCTTGCCTCGACACCCCGTTATGTAGATGGTGAGCGATGCAATGGCTGCGGTGTGTGCAGCAGTGTCTGCCCTGTCAATCTGCCTGTGTTCACTGATGCGATCCAGGATGAAGTCCCTTATTCCTGCTCAGTGGGTCTGGGTGGGCTGTTCACCGAAAGCCGCAAGGCTGTGCACCCAAGCACGCCCTTTCCTTTCCCCGAGAGTTATGTGATAGAGCGGGCAGCCTGTCCGCCCGAGTGTTGTGAATGTCAGAAGGCCTGCCCGGCGGAAGCGATCGATCTTGACCAGCAACCCGGTGAAATAGAGATTGCTGCAGGGGCGGTCTTGGCGACGACCGGCTGGGAACCATACCCGCTTTCACGGCTCGTCGACCGGTATGGTTATGGCAAATACAAAAACGTGATCGGCAACCTGGAGATGGAGCGACTCATTGGCTGCATGACGGCAGGACGGCCCTCTCTTAGCGCTCCGCTACCGGGAACTTGGCAGACGGTCGGCTTCATTCAGTGCGCGGGCAGTAGAGATTCAGCCCATCTGAGCTATTGTTCCAGCGTTTGCTGCAGCGCCACCCTCAAGCAGATTGAGCAGTTGCAGAGGCTGCAGCCGGAAATAAAATGTTTCGTTTATTATCAGGATATCCGCTGTAGCGGTTTTGAAGAAGATTTGTACCTGCGTGTCAAGAGCAACGAAAACGTTTTGTTTGTCCGCGGGTTTCCCAGAATCTCTCCTGCAGGTGGCGATGGAGCCAGATTGACCGCGGTCGCGGAAGACACCTTTTCGGGGCGTCCGGTAAGCGTCGAACTCGACCTGCTTGTTCTGGCCGGCGGCATGCAGCCGTCTCGTGCGGGGATCGAATTTGCCGGCTCGGCTGGTATGCCAGTTGATGGGAACAACTTCTTTCCAGGCCATTACCAGTGCTATCCGGAAGAAAGTCAAAGGACCGGCCTTTTCAGCGGAGGCTGTGCCCGCGGCCCTATGAATGTGTCACAATCGATTGAGTCGGCTGGCCGGGCCGCGCTCAAGGCTTTGAACTTCCTCGAGGGTACGATTACCATTGATCCCACTTACCCGGTGGTGGACAAAACCAAATGCGATCAGTGCAAACGCTGTGTGGAAGAGTGCCCCTTCGCAAGCTATGGTTATGACGAAAAAGGTTTTCCTGAGCTCAACCTTGCTACCTGCAGACAATGCGGCAATTGCATGGGAGTCTGTCCGGTGGGTGCAATTTCGCTCAACCATCTGACGATCAAGCAGCTGGCGGCGCAGATCGCGGTCCTTGAGTCCTTTTATATTGATGCAGCTGAACCGGTCATTCTGGCTTTTCTTTGCGAAAACGATGCTTATCCAGCAGCCAAATCAGCAGCACAAATCGGGAGTGGTGTTCCGCTCAACGTGATCCACCTGAAGGTGCCGTGTGCCGGCGCCGTCAACAATACGTTGATAGCCGATGCGCTCTCTCTTGGAGTTGATGGCGTTATAATTGCCGGTTGCCGGGACGGCCAGTGCCATTATATACGGGGCAATGAACAGGTGCGCAAGCGAAGCGGCGACCGGCAGGACAAACTCAAGTCGATTATGCTTGAACCCGAGCGGGTATGATCGGAAAGTATCGAGATTCATGAGGCGGAGCGTTATGTCACAGTGCTGCACAACTATATCCAGGATCTCAAAAACCTGGGGCCGAGCCCCTTCAAGCTCTAAGAAAGGCAAAGAAGGGGTATTAAAAAATGACCAATCAGACGCACGAGCCACGGGCTGGGGAGCTGAGGGACATGCGGCGGGCCGTGGCCGCCTGCGTCCAGTGTGGCTGCTGCTCGGCTTTCTGCGAAGTATCGTTCCTCACTGCCGAAAGTCCGCGCAGAATCATCCGATTTCTCCAGCGGAACGATATCCCAAATGCGGCCGGCAGTTCTTTTCTCAAGCTCTGCAAGCAGTGCCAGACTTGCACCATGGTCTGCCCGCAGGGCGTCGATGTGGCTGCGGCCATACGGCGTCTGGTCCGGCACCGTTTCCTGAGCTATTGATCCTATGAACGCACTGACGAAAGAAATTCAAGCAAGAGCAAAAGAGCTGCTCAGCTCCGCTACAGTTGATGCTGTCCTCGGGTTTTCCCGGGGTAGTCTTCCCATGGCACGACGTCCATTTTTGGCAAAAACGCCGGAGCAGGCTGAACAACTCTGGTGGGATGAATTCTGTTTACTCAATCTGGCAGCTTTTCTGCCGGCAGAGCAGGCCGGTAGAACAGCCATCATTGCCAAGGGCTGCGACTGGCGCAACCTGGTGATTCACCGGCTTGAGGGGCGTGTCGGTCGGCTCTACGTTATCGGGGTTGCCTGTTCAGGTATGCTTGATCCAGGAAAGATCAGTGCGGCGGCCGGCGGGCCCGAACAAGTGGTCGACGTTATTTCGGGCACTGCAGGGCTTACGGTGCAAACGCTCGATGGCCCGATGGAGCTAGCGCCGGAGGAGTTATATCGCGAGACCTGTCGATCGTGCCGATGCAATAGTCCCGGCGCCGCTGACGAGTGGCTCCCTCAGCAAGGGAAGCCCCCGGAACCACCTCCGGAGGGGGAGCCGGTCCGGCACCGCGACTTTGCTCTGCGAGAGGCGCATTACCGTGAAATCTTCAGAAACTGTCTGATGTGCTTTGCCTGTCGGGATACTTGCCCACTCTGCTATTGCCGAAAATGTTTCGCCGATATCGAAAAAACTCATTATCTCGCCGCGCAGGATGCTGTGGATCGTTTGCTTGATTTCCACTTCATGCGGGCACACCATATCGCCGGGCGCTGCACCGGTTGTGGTGCCTGTGAATCCGCCTGTCCCATGAGAATACCGGTGAGTAGCCTGGCCTTGATATTGAACGCAGATCTTGAACGGAAAACGGGTTATATCCCGGGACTCAATTCTGCTGAAGTTCCGCCTACAGGTGTTTTTCGCCCGTCATATCATGAGTCCGACAGGAGACGCTCATGAGCTGCTATGTGATAGACAAGAGGCGTCTCGGCATCTATCTGGAGCGGCTCAGAAACAGACTCGCGCTCTGGGTGCCTTTTCTTGAAGAGGGAACAACTTCCTATCGGCCTTACAGCGGTCAAGCTATTCCCGATGCCTCCCTGTCCTGGCGTGCTTCGGTAAAAGAGTTTTTTTCCCCACAGCGTGAGGAAATGCTTACCTTCGTATCGCCGCCTGTCGGAGACGCTCCGGAAGTGCCGGTTCTACCGGATACGCCTATCGTGCTCTTTGCAGTCAGGCCCTGCGACGCACGAGCCGTGCAGCTCAACGCCCAGCTATTGTCAAGTAGTGATGACTGCCAATACCAGGATGTCTATTTTGCCGCCCGCAGAGAGAGGCTGATCCTGGTCGGCTACGGCTGCGCCCAACCAGGTGTTGCCTGTTTCTGCCAAACGACTGGAGGCGGCCCATACGATCATCAGGGACTAGACGCTATTGTCACTGACCTCGGTGAAAATCTCCTGTTTCGCCTCTTGGATAAAGGCTATGGCATCTCTTCCCGTTTACTGCTTGAGAGAGACCTCTTCTCTGAGGCTTCAGACGAAGAGCTGAGGGCGGCAGAAGACATTGCTGACAGAGCCCTGAATCGTTTTACCGCCCAACCTATGCTTCTGCCAGCGGCCGGTGAACTCACCACGCTTTTCGAGCTGCCCCTGTGGGATGAGATAGCGAAACGCTGCCTCAATTGCGGTGTCTGCACCTATCTTTGCCCCACCTGTACCTGTTTCGACATGCTCGACCAATCTGTCGCAGGTCGCGCCAGTCAGTACCGCTGCTGGGATTCCTGTATGTTCAGCTTGTTCACTTTGCATGCTTCTGGTCACAATCCGCGCCCAGAGAAAAAGCATCGGGTGCGACAGCGATTCCTGCATAAGCTCCGCTATTTTCCCGACAGGCACGGCGGCACTGTTAGTTGCAGCGGTTGTGGCCGCTGCGTACTCCATTGCCCGGTCAACATCGATATCCGGGAAATTTCCAAAGCGATTTCGTAAATCCGGCAACGGAGGTGTTGTGAAGAATCCCTATCAGAAATTTCCGGTCAGGATAGAGGCCATCATCAACGAGACGGAGGACAAGAACGTCAAGACCTTCGAACTGCATCCGACAGCTTCCCGGGATGATGGCGGTATAGCCCTTTTCGAGCAGGGGTATCGACCGGGACAGTTTGCCATGCTCTGGGTTCCAGGATGGGGGGAAATCCCGCTTGGTATTGCCTCATCACCGACAGAAAAAAACAAGCTGCTGTTTTCGGTCAACAAAATCGGCAAGGTGACGAGCCAGCTGCACAGTCTGACTCGGGGCGCTCTTCTTGGAGTCCGGGGGCCTCTCGGCAATGGATTTCCATGGCAGAAGTTGCAGGGTAAGGATTTAACCCTCATCGGAGGTGGATACGCCTTCACCACCCTTCGTTCGTCTATCTTGTATATACTGGACCCAGCCCAGCGCGGGTCTTTCGGGAAAGTGAACCTGTTCTACGGGGCCAGATCGCCCGGGATGTTGCTTTATAAAGACGAGTTGGCGCAATGGTGCCGTCGGGACGATATCGAGGTACATCTCTCGGTGGATGCGGGGGCGCCGGCAGACTGGTCACACCATGTGGGCCTCGTCCCCTCCATCCTGGCGCAGAAGTTAGCACCAGCAAATGGAAACGCTGCAGTTCTTCTCTGTGGTCCGCCTTTGATGCTGAAGTTCTCGATACTGGCACTGCGGGAGAAAGGCTATCGTCCAGACCAGATCTATGTGTCGCTAGAAAATCGCATGAAATGTGGTATTGGCCACTGCGGCCGTTGCTCTATCGGCGGCACCTGTGTCTGTGTAGATGGTCCGGTTTTTTCCCTGGTCGAGATGGAATCGCTGCCGGGCGATTTTTGAGCGGAGCATGGCTAGACCTGACCACACACCCCGCCACCGGAGATGAGCACAAAACGACTTCTATGGTCGCAGATTCTTCAGGTACTGGCCAAGCAGGGTGATATGGCCCATTTCCTCTCTGATGATATTATCGAGACGGGATTTGCCGAGGTGTTGCGGAACCACCTCTTTCATGCCAAGGTAAAAAACGATCGAATCCTTTTCTGCGACTAGCGCCTCTTTGAGTATTTCCCGCAATGAAAAAGTTGTGATCTCCTTTTGAAAAAAAACTTTCGTGTCAACGAGAGCCTTGAGATAGAGGAGTACCTCTCCATCTGGATCGAACACTGTAGCCGTCTGCTCCTGACTGGTGAGCGTGTGCCGCATCGCCCTGAAAGTTTTCTCGTGGTCGCCCTCCATGGCAGCCAAGTCCAGCAGCATTTTCTTACTGTCTCCGTCTGGAGCGCCCGCTGCGGCATTACGATAAAAATTGGCGCCATTACATTCCATTTGCTCAGCCATACGAAACACGTCGGCCGCGGTAAAATCGTACATGGCAGCTATTATCCTCCAGTCGGTATGTTGAATAAGATTGCCCCACCTAACCACTGCCTTCTTTTTTTACAGAAAGCAGCAGAAAAAGCTATCGCGGGGACGATAGATCGATTCGATTGTCACGATCCTTATTCGTTGCTCCTAGCTACCCCTGGTTTGACAGCTCAACTCAAAGGTTCCTCGTGATTTCGTGTGGATTTGATATCATAGGATCAAATCCACACGAAATCACGAGGAACCTTTTCGAGACAATACCTGATACGGCGCTATTCAATTTTATGGAGGTATCTGACTCTCTCGGGGTATCCCTGGAAAGATTCAAAGATATGGTGGAACGCAAGAATTTTTACAATAGAGCTGAGGGGGTATGAGCGCATTTCCCACTCGAAATTACACACCATGATAAGGATAGGCAGATAGAGACGTCACCGATTCAGTAACATGCCAAGGCAGGGGAAGCTCTTCACCGTCAGGTGTATATACTTTCGCTGGTGTTGATGAAAATGAAGCGATTAAAAGAATATCCTCAGTTCCGGTATTCACGATCTGATGAACGACAGCGGGGGGGATGATAAGTGTTGAATTACTGGCAAACGCTATGGCCTTGCCGTCAATTGAGAGTCTTCCGGAACCCTTTATGATGACAACCACTTCCTCACATTCATGATAATGAATTGGGGTTTCCCCACCGGGTTTGACTTGTTGCATCCATACCTCTGTGCCATTGAGACCGTCATTATGACTTGCAAGTGTCTGATGAACCAGACCGGGCAAAGAGTATTCCTGCATGGTTGAGTTATTTTTAACCGACATCACTGTCTCCTCACTATTTCCTCAGTTCGATCTGTTGTTGTCGATGATGAGACGTCGCCAACGATGTGCAGATCCAGTACTCGGTTGCTCCTGACGATAGGATTACCACGTTGTGGCAATAGTCAACCTCGCAACAATACCATGAAGGCCATCTCTTTTTCCGCGCTGAGGTAAAATTTGCGTGAGTTATCGTGGTTGAAGCATCATGTAAAATCCTCGATATTCATACTGTTTTTGTTAACGGCGTACGCCCAGACCGCACCCATGACGGCAAACATACTTCAGGTAAGCCTTACACTAAGATAGTCTTCAAATTCGTCAGGCCGAACAACCCAATACCGGCCGCCCTCCACCACCCCATTTCCGAGGTTGTCTTTGATCACCCAACTCGTGACAACGGTTCGCCCGGCATTCTTGCCACTCCACCTATCGCTGGTATATGTACGGCACCGTCAATGGGGAGAATAAGCAGAGGGATTTGCCTTGTACCCTTCAAGCGAATTCTCCCGTTTTCAAGCTCTACAGAAGATATTTACACGCTTATAACAAAAACATATGGCACTCTTGGCCGCACCGTCGACGGTTGTCACTAGATTAGCCTGGCGTTGCAGAACAGAAGGCCTGCGCGAATGCCGTGCTGTCTGCCGCAACCTGGTGGGATACTGATAAAGGCTCGTCTGGTCGGCACTACGAACCATACCTCTTTACGGCAGCCTCGCATCGTGCATTCTCTTCCATCCGGTTAGCCTTCATTGTTCACAACCCAGCCCGTTTCCGCCTTGAGATTCTCATCCAGGCACAAGATCTCTTCAAACTCATTAATGCAGTTAAGCTCCTGACCCATCGCAATATTGGTCACCGGTTCAAGCATGCACTCAACGACAACCGGCACCTGATAGGTTTCCATCAGCTGTTCAGCCTCTTTAAACGCTTTCTGGAAGTCCTCCGGCCGATGGACCCGTATCGCCTTGCACCCAAGCGCAAGAGCGAGAGCAACGTGATCGACGCCGTAGCTGGCCACAGCATCGTCTTTTTCGCCAACATTGATGTTGTCGAAGGCGAGGCTGACCTGGTACTCCATGTTGTAACCCTTTTGTGATTGCCGGATCAACCCGAGATATGAATTGTTCAGCAGGATATGGAGATAGGGTAATTTGTGTTGGGCTCCCACGGCAAGCTCTTCAACCATGAACTGGAAATCATAATCACCGGAAAGGGCCACTATCTTTTTGTCCGGCAGAGCCGCCCTTACCCCGAGCGCAGCTGGCATCGTCCAGCCGAGCGGGCCAGCCTGTGCCGCATTTATCCAGTTCCTCGGATTATAGACCTTCAAGAACTGAGCACCGGCGATCTGGGACAGGCCTATGGTCGTCACGTAGCAGGTGTCCCGATCGAGCAAGTTGTTCATTGCATGATAAACAGACTGGGGTTTCAACGGCACCTGGTCGAAATCCTCTCTTCTCAACATATGTCTTTTCCGATGCTCGCACTCCGCCACCCAGGCTGATCGATCAGGAATTACTCCCTGCTCTTTGCGCTCATGCGATAGTTCTATGAGCAGCCGCAATGCTTCTCCGGCGTCCGAAACGATACCCAGATCAGGAGCAAAAATACGCCCTATCTGGGTGGGCTCGATATCGATATGAATGAATTTTCGTCCTTTGGTATAGGTATCAATGGAACCGGTATGCCTGTTCGCCCAGCGGTTGCCGATCCCGATTACGCAGTCCGATCTCAGAAAGGTTGCATTTCCGTAGCGATTGCTCGTTTGAATACCAACTCGCCCCTGCATCAGAAGGTGATCATCGGGAATGACGCCCCATCCCATCAGGGTAGGAAGTACCGGGAGGTTGTTCAATTCGGCGAACCTGACGAGCAAATCACACGCATCGGCGCTGATGATTCCCCCTCCGGCGATGATGATCGGCCGCTTTGCTTCATCGAGCATTCGTAACGCCTTGCGTATCTGAGAGGAAGCTGCCTTCGGTTTACTGGGCCGCAGGCTGACGTAATCATTCTCGTCAAAATCAATCATAGCCAACTGGACATCAATGGGCAGATCGATGAGTACCGGACCAGGACGGTCCGACCTCATCAGGTACAGTGCTTTTTGAAAAATGGACAATAACTGGTTGGGCTCCATTACCGTCAACGCCATTTTTGTCAATGGCCTGGCAATTGCTGCGATATCAACGGCCTGAAAATCCTCTTTGTCCAGTTTATCCCTTGGTGCCTGCCCGGTTATACAGAGGATCGGTATGGAATCAGCAGATGCAGAGTAAAGCCCGGTTATCATGTCGGTCCCCCCTGGACCTGACGTACCAAGGCACACCCCGATATTGCCTGCCGCAGCGCGGGTATATCCTTCAGCCATGTGCGAGGCCCCTTCAACATGGCGGGCCAGGATATGACGAATGGAGCCATCTTCTTTCAATGCTGCATAGAGAGGATTGATGGCAGCGCCAGGTACGCCGAAAACGCATGAAATGCCCTCTTTTTTCATGGCCTTCACAAGAGCTTCAACAGATTTCATTCTCGCCATGGTCGTCTCCTCCATATGGTATCGTCTGCACTCTTTTTTATTTCAGTTCCACAGATAGTATACCAGATTGATGGGTTCCATCTGAAAAGCACCTTGTCGTTTTGGCATGACCAGTATCTGGTCTTACCAGAATATGGTGATTTTTTCCTCCTGTCAACGTTAATCACGCTACCTAAAGCATTGACCAGAGGCCAGGAGGCTCTTCACATGCAAACAAGAGAACACGGAGCATTGACGGCACCATCTCTGTCTGTCTCGCACGGACCCGACAGTGCTGTGCGGTGCGCCCGGAGCGTCGAGGCGGTCACTATTCCAGACGCCGATTGCCCGTTTTCATGTGGCAGCCATTTACAAAACAACTACCGCACCTGGCTCGGACGATCGCAAGATCCTGTTGTGGCAAAACCCGAAGGCCGGGAAAAAGAACGATGAGTAAGCCGTTCAGCGGGCATGAGCGGTGCGACCGCCCAACCATGAACCAAGTGGTTGACCATGCATCGCGTGGGCCATTACCGTCAGATACTGGGTGCGCAGTGCAGCACTGTTCCTCGTCTGGTGCGGGTCGGGACTACTTGCCAGGGTGTTGTTTACCTGGTTTTCGGTCAAGTAACCGAGGATGATACCCGGGATATCGTAATGATGAATGGTTTCAAAACGGATCGGCCGACCGTTTTCAATGACGTACAGGCGGTTGAGGGTGGTCGCTCCGTCATCGTTGCCGAGATACCCGAGGTCCCGATAGGTAATCGGACCGTACGTCAGCGACGGCAAATGATCGCTCACGAAGATGATGATGCTCTGCGGGTCAAGGCTGATCAGTTCCCTGGCGTAGGCGGCGATCTCTCCGGTCCGGTAGTAGAACTGGTTGACCGATCGCTCCAGTTGGCGGTCGCGGCACGTACCGCTGCAGGAGAGCTCAACCATCAGCGGTCGTTTGTCATGGTTGATCAGATGGGGGGTATGACCGTAGATGGTCATTACGTAGTTCAGCAGCGGTACTCCCGGATGTTCCTTCATCCAGGTGCGGACATGGTCGAGATTCTGGGAGAAGAGGGCGCCGTCGTACAAGTAGCTCTCCCCGGTAGTGTCGCCGGTCGCGAAATAGGACCCACCCACCGGGGCGAATTCTCGGGGAAAATTGATACTGGCAAATCCGAGGCCCCGGTATGCCTTGGTGGCATTGAAGAAATCAGGATAAAAGGCGTTGGTGGCGATGGTCTGGTAGCCTGCCTCGCTGAGAATGTTGGGCAGACAGAGGGTTCGCGTACCGGTAAAGACATCGAACTCAATGCCGGACAATTCCCGGAGTGCGGGAACACCGCACAGCACCTCAAACTCCGCCTGCGCCGTTGCCCCCCCGAAAACAGGCGACCGGGAAAACCCACCCCGTTGCTGAAAAAGCGCTTGGAAGTCAGGATGGATGGGGTTGCGGGAGAAGGTAACCCCGGCCAGCAGCGTCGGATCGAGAAAGCTTTCCAGCACGATGAGATGAACGTTGCGGCGAACTTCCATGCCCTGCAAGGTGTGGATTGCAGCGGCAAACATGGTCAGGTAATGAGGATTGTCACGGTAGCCGATGGTCCTTTTCAGGCTGCTGACCCGACGCGCTTCGTTGTACAAGGCGATATTGATCCGGCCGTTCCTCCTCGCCTGTTCAGTATCGGACATCCAGTGGATCGGCTTTTTGATCCGTTCGAAACCGGCCATGAATCTTTCCGGGAAAAATTCCACGGCCACGGCCAGAGACAATAACGGTATCATACCCCAAATCAGCGGCCGCGGGCGGCGCCACGCCACCTGCCGTACCATGATCAGCCCCAGCAGGCCGACAGACAGTACCAGCAGGATTTTGGACGGCCAGGAGAGGACGATAATCATCTCCGGCAGCTCACTGACCTCGATCACCCGCAGCAGCCTGCCGAACAGCACATGGTAGATATCGAAGATCGCATAGATGAAAACGACCGGCAAGGCGGCGATAACCGGTTGCCAATGTGATGGCCTGGTGATCAGGATCATGTAGAAGAACAGGTAGAGCAGCAGCGGGATCTCGCGCTCCCAGGCCGGCAGAATCGAGGGAAGACCGCCGAAACGATGGGCTATCTCGGTGTAGGAGAGCAAGAAGAGCAAAGACAGAACGCTGTACAACGACGCACGGAGGAGCGTTGCCGACTGCCTCTGCGGGGACGAAGAATGTCTTGGTTTCATCGGCAGACTCTACCAAGATTTCCAAAAAATTACTATCACCGCCGTTGTCTGAAAATCTCACCTCCTCATCCGATTCTCCTCGAACGGGTCGCGAGGTTCTCCCCAGGACTTGCGAAACAAATACGCTCCACGGTCAGATTCACGGAAGTAACATCACGTCCTTTACCTTGGACCTGGGCAACCCCACCACATGCCGTGTCGATTTTTCATGCTGAGCCCGTTTAGCGTCAGGAGACGCTTGATTGCTTGATGATCGTTAGCCGATGAGACGTTGCTTCAGGGAGACTGGCCGGCCAAGGTCAGTTAACACCTTAGTCACGTGTCGCGTTGAACACCCCTTGTCTTTTGTTTGCCGTGAAAGCACTCTTTTGCAATCCTGAAGGCCCCTGCCTCATCAAATTTTCACCTTCATTTTCTTCAAGAACAGATCGGTAAGGATGCCTACTCCGAAGGCCCAGGCCATGTTGGGGACGGTGAGGGCTATCCCGGCAATCAATAATGCGACGAAATACTCTTCATTGGTCTTGAGGCTTCTCAGCAAAGGGCACAACTCCAGTCCGGCGAAAACCAGCAATACACCGAGCACCGACTGGGGAATAATGGCCAGAAGTGAGAACCCGAGTTGCCCCAATACCAATGCAATGACGATAAAAAAGACCCCGATCATGATCGGGGCGCCGCCGGTTCTCGCCCCGAAGCGGTAGTGGGCTGCCAATCCTCCGGTTCCATGGCACATCGGCACAACCCCGAAAAACCCAAAGGGCAGATTAATGATGCCCATGGTAAACGCGAAACGCCCCGCTTTTGCCTTGGGAAGCTGCGCATTACCTGCAAAGAGACTGGTACAGGTTTCGGCAGTTCCCACGCAGGCATTCCCGATGGTTAGCGGGATTTGTGGCAAAATGAGCATGGTCAGCGCAATCCAGAAATCATGCAGGCTGGGGCTGAGAAAATGAATGCCTGTCGGACCTAAAGAGAAAGTCAATTGAGAGAGGCCGCCAAAGGCCAGCCCGGAGCCCACACCGACTGCGAGAGCCACGAGGGCAGCCGGAAATTTCCGGTTGTCGAGTAACAGGAGGACGAGGCAAAAGACCACGAGACCGATCAAGAAGTTGACGGGAGCGCCAGCAATGCCTCCTGGTGCTCCCGACATGAAGATATCCTGGTGGATAATGAGTTCGATGCCTTTCTTGAGAAATATCAGGCCAAGCGTCAATTGAATACCACGCACAACCGCCTGGGAGAAGAGCCTGGCGATCTTGTCCATGATACCGGTCAGGGAGACAACCAGTAAAAAAGCTCCGAAAATAATGGTTCCGGCCCCAATGACTGACTCGGTAATGACTGCCGGATACGCGATGGCTATGGCACCGACCGCCTTCAGTGGTTGAACGGGGATCGGTAAACGGTAATAATAACCGACAAGCACGTAAAAAAGACCGAACCCCAGAAACACCGCGGACGGGCTCAGTTGGTTGATGAAAATCATGGCAACGACAATAGGCAATAACGTGCCCAGGTCGCCGAATGCCCCGGCCAGTTCAACCCTGTCGAAACGAAGGAACCGAGAGGCGGTCTGGAGGTCATGAGACTCAGAAACAGTAGAGCGATCAGCTTTTAACTCGGTCTTCTCGCTATCGTCAGCGGTATTACTCATTTCGTGGATACCTTTGTGGATTCGGCAAGATATGGTGCAACGCTTTTTATCAGCAGACAAAAGAGTTAAGAGCCAACGTTATGTTATCATGGCAGCAAACCACAAATGAGCTTGTGGGACACACTGCTAACTGTTACGATTATTTTTTTATTCGTAACAGTTAGATCGCCTCCTGTCAAACAATTAGCGGGCATAACACGTTCAAGTTGCCATCGTTTGGTGGAAAATTTCAATGAAAACGAAGAAGAAAGGTAAAAACAGACTACCAGGAAATATGCTTTCCGATAGGGGTGATGGCCGGATGGTTACGCTCAAGGATAACGAGGAGTGTTTAGACACCGCTCAACTGAGTCTCCTGGAACAATCATTCCGGACGTGGAGTGAAGAGTCCAACTCAGCCAATGTACGTCTTTCACGTGCTGTTGTTTTACTCGTCTTTCTTTTGATTCGTTACACGGGAGCGAAGCTGCATGAGGTTTTGGCCGTTAATCCCTTTACCGATATCGACTGGGGTCGCCACCGTATACGTTTCCACAGAAATGCGACGAATGGTCCAAGGGAAGCGAGGGAAGTGCAAGTTTCACAGCTGCTTGCTGAAGAGATACGAACCAGAGTTGAAGCCCTTGCACCACGGACCACTACAGAGGCGATGTTCAATCTTGATCCTGGTTTTGTACGGCGAAAATTTTACGAGCGTGCCGAGTCCTGCGGCCTCCCGAAACATCTGGGAGGACCGGAGGCGATTCGAAAAGCACGTGCGGTAGAGTTGATGCAGGGCAACATACCTTTGCCCGCTGTCCAGATGATCCTTGGCCATTCGACACCGAATCTCACCTCTTCCTATGTGTCCTTCTCGAAGGAGGAAGCTCAGGCCGTAATCAAACGATTCATGGAGAAGGAATCTGGAAGGAAAACAAGTGCTCGCAACAGGTTTATCGGTAAAGTCTCGAACATTACTCGCGGCGACATACAATCGCAGGTTGAATTGAGGACTTTCGATAACCATTCGATCACAGCAGTGATCACGAATGGCAGTATTGATCAACTTGGGCTCTGCCGGGGAAGGCTGGTAACCGCCGAAATCAAGGCGCCTCTGGTTATCCTGTTGAACGGGGACGTCGCCCCGTCAAGCAGTGCAGAGAACCTGTTTTATGGAACAGTATCTAAGATATCGGAAGGTGTGATCAACACGGAATATGTTGTCCAAATATCCGACACCACGGAACTGTGCGCCATTGTAAGCTCAAAAAGTACGTTGGCTTTGGGGCTTCGCCAAGGCGATCGGGTCTGGGCTGTTTTCAACTGTTTTTCAGTAGTGTTACAGGTAGATTGACACAGGACTTCACCTCAAGGGAACCTTGAAAAATTGCCATTCCGCCCAATCATAGCGTTGCGCAATCACCTCTTATCCTTGCCCTATCAGGTATATGCCCTGCGGTAACAGGTTCGTGCGTGTCCCGATCTTGAACGAAATTTCGAATTATTCAACCTCCCCATCAGTTGGCAGATATACCTTGTGTCTATCGAGCGGATCGCCAACCATTCGGCTTTACACGTGGAACTTTTTCCCAGCATCTGTCTTTCGCTCATATTCGCCGCATCAGACGCATCCCGTTCAGGGTTACCAAGAGTGACGCCCCCACGTCGGCAAATACCGCGAGCCACAGGTTGGCCATGCCGAGGACCAGCGACAGCAGGAAGATGATCTTTACCAGGATTGAAAAACCGATATTCTGGCGAATGATCGCCATGGTTTTGCGACTCAACCTGACAAGATAGGAGAGCTTGCTCAAATCGTCAGTCATCAAGGCAATGTCGGCAGTCTCAAGGGCCACATCCGATCCGGCAACTCCCATGGCCACACCGATGGAGGCCGTTGCCAAGGCGGGGGCATCGTTCACCCCGTCGCCGACCATGACAACCTTGTCGAATTTTGTGGCGATCTTTTTGACCGCTGCAACCTTATCCTCCGGAAGCAGATCGCTATAAAAGGCATCGAGATCGATCCTGGCGGCAATGGCAGCGGCCACCCGGCTGTTGTCCCCGGTCAGCATGGTCACGTGCCGTATTCCCGCTTGGTGGAGATCCCGAACCGCCTGCCTGCTATCTTCTCGAATCGCATCGGCGACGGCGATCATGCCCAGTATGCGGTCGCCCTCGCCCAGCAGCATGACGGTCTTGCCGCCTTGTTCCAATTCGCCAAGCGTTTGCCGAAATTCGGTGAGTTCGATGCCCCGTTCTTCGAAGAGACGGAGGTTGCCGATGAATACGGTCCGCCCTTCGACTTCCGCTTGCGCGCCACGCCCCACCAAGGCCTTGAAGTTCGTCGATACGGGGAGTCCTTCCATTCCTCCCGTCCTTTCGACGATGGCCTTAGCCAGAGGATGCTCGGACCATTTCTCCACGGCGGCGGCCGTGCGGAGCACTTCGGTCTCGGTACAGCCGGCCCCGGGGATGATATCGGTAACGAGCGGTCGGCCCTGAGTAAGGGTGCCGGTCTTGTCAAAGGCGATGGCCCGGATCACACCCATCTGCTCCAGATAAACCCCGCCTTTGATGAGGACGCCATGTCGAGAGGCGTTGCCGATGGCAGCGACGATGGATACCGGGGTCGAGATGACCAGGGCGCAGGGGCAGGATATCACCAGCAGGACCAGACCGTTGTAAAACCAGGGGGCGAATGGCTGCTCGAAAAGCAACCAGGGAACAAGCATCACCCCTGCAGCCGCAATCAGCACGAGCGGAGTGTAATACGAGGCGAAAACGTCGACGAACTGTTGCGCCGGCGCCTTTGCTGCCTGAGCCTCTTCGACGAGGTGCGTGACCCTGGCGATCGTCGATTCGTCGGCGCTTCTGGTCACGGCAATCTCCAGAGCGCCGTGGGTAAGCAGGGTTCCGGCATATACCATGTCGCCTTCGGATTTCTCGACGGGGATCGACTCTCCGGTGATGGTCGCTTCGTTGATAGCCGAGGCACCACTGCGGATTATTCCATCCATGGCGATCCTTTCCCCGGGTTTGACGATGATGACCTCTCCCACCGCAATTTCTTCGACGGGAAGACGCATTTCGCTCGTTCCCTTTTTTACCGTCGCCTCGGGCGGAGCGAGTTCCATCAGCGAGCGAATGGACTGCCGTGTCCTCTCTAACGTATAGCTCTGCAAAGTATTGCCCAGCGAGAAGAGGAAGGCGACCGCAGCCCCCTCGTTCCACTCACCGATGGCCGCTGCCCCGATTATCGCCACGGTCATCAGAAAGTTCATGTCAAAGGTCAGCGACCTGAGACCGTAGAGTCCGCTTCTTGCAGCGTGAAACCCGCCGATGATGGCCGCAAGGCCAAAGAGATAGTCGGTAGCGCGCGCTGCCGTGGCCGTCCAGTCCATCCCGGTGGCAACCACTAGCAATACGCCGGAGACCATGGTGGCCACCGTGCGGTGATTCTTCCACCAGGGAGCTTCCGCCGCTGCGCGCCGCCGGTTTTCTTCTCGCACCGCCCCGAATCCCGCCTGCTGCACGAGGCGCACGATCTCGGCATCGGCCAGGGAATGCTCAATGATCAGTTTACCAAGGGCGAAACTAACGGTCGCCGAACGTATCCCCGGTACGGCAGCGAGTCTTCTCTCAAGGTTGGCCGCGCAATCACCACAGTCCATCCCAGAGATGAGAAACACCCCTTTGCGCAAGCTGGGCTGGTCG
>CAZSOA010000040.1:0-9063 GCA_964608305.1 uncultured Desulfofustis sp.
ATCGGGTAGGCGGTTACCGCAATGGAGGTTTCTTGCATTGGCTGACAGTTGAAATTTCTCAGAGATTACACGCCCGCGAGCCCAAGCGGACACATGTGCCATCAGGCAGGTTCGGAAAAACAGAGATACCGGGCCCTGCGCGAAGGGAAATGAGCGTTTCCCTGGCCATCCGGCTTGTAGTTCTTCGTCGAATCGAGTACATTTTCCCGAGAACACAGGTTTTTCGAGACATCCGGGACACCTTCATGCAGAAAAATCCCGGTGGCTGGAACCTGGCTCGGACCTGCAATTTGAACACATCACTTATCATCTCGGCAAGGAAAATGGAGGGCTACCATGTTTAAAGCGTCATTGAAAATGATCTTGATCGGCTTATTCACCGCGTATGTTCTGGTTGCTTTTACCGGATGTGCTTCGAGGCCGGCAACAGGATCGGCAATGGAGATCGAGCCTATTCCCAGCACGATCGCCAATTTCGATGACATCGAACTGCCCTCCGATATGAAACTGAACTTGAAAAAGACGCTGGCCATTAAAACCGAATCGTTTCGAGGCGGGATCCTCCACTATTCAGGGCGGGTGGAACTCCACTCCCTGAAAGATTTCCTTATTGCTTCGATGAAGAATAATCAATGGAAGCATGTTGGTGAGGCGGCTACAGAAAATATTCTGCTGGCTTTCACCAAACCAAACAAAACCTGCATGATCGTTCTTGAGGAAGGGTTCGGCGGCTCACTTGGCAGAACCTACCTGGAACTCTATATCACCGAAGATGTTGCTGCCGGACAACGACTCAACCCGTTTGGTGAGCCTATCGGCAATTAGGATCACGCATCACGCGTTTGCTTTGACGGATTTGTTGAGGCAGGCAATCGGTGCATACTTGCTCATCAGGCCGAAAACCTCTGTTCGTGCCGGAAGAATCATGCCTGGATCGGTATGGCCGGGATGTCCTTTCCGGCCTACCGAGGCAGTCACACTCGATGTCAACCCGTTACAGCAGCTGTAGACAATCCGGGTTATCGGTGGCTGCATATCGGGCATGCAGCGCCTGACGGTTACGGCACCTTGTTTTTTCAAGGGAGATCATTTCTCAACCAGTCTGAACCTGCTATAGTGTTTGTTGTCTGTTGAATTCGTCTCAAACCGCTATTGTTGACAGGATTTGCCGGACTGGCTGCCAAACATGGCCGTGCCATAAACCATCGCCTTTCCCAGAGGGTGACGAGCGTGCGACAACAACGAGCCCTGGAAAAAGCCAGAGAGGTTCTACAGGCGGCTGAACAGGAGAAGCGAAAGGCGCAGATCAACCGGGAAGTCCAACAATTGCTGGACGGTCGGATTGAACTGCTGCAAGATCAGCAGTTCGCTGCCGACTTTGGGATTTTTCTGCAACAATGTTATCGTGATGGCCGGAATCAGCAATTGGCCGAGACGCTGAACGTTCTGCACCGTTGTGTCAGCCACGAGGACGACGATATCCGTACCAATGCCGTTGGTGCGCTCACCAGATGCGGTGCTCTCGCCGCCGATGCCGGCGATCCTGTTTTTCTCTTGTCGCTTTGCAGACCTCTGACGACCTGGATCACGAACGAAAAAAAATATATCCCCGGGTTCGGGCTGGCCTGCAGCCAGTTGCATCGTCTCGTTCAAAAACTGCTCACCAACAAGAAGTACTGGCCCGACATCGAGCCCTTGCTCGTTTCTTTGCATCATATTCAGGAAGGAGTTATCGAGAAGAACAGCACCATCCGCGGCATGGTTGTCAAATTACTGGAAAGCCTTGCCAGTAAGCCGATTCTCGAGACGTTGGTAGATACCTATCTGCGAGAACGTTCTTTATTAAAACAACGGGCAGAAACTATTTTGGCCAATCTCGGCCGCCGCTCGGTCGTCTACCTGCTCAATCGCTTGATGCATGCCACGAGCAAGGAAGAACGGCTGCAATTAATCAAACTGATACCCGGTGCCGGCAATGTCGCCGTTCCGGTATTGGTCGAGTGTCTTGAAAAAAATCCACCCTGGTATGTCATTCGGAATATCGTTTTTATTATCTCCGAACTCAATAACGGCTCACTGTACAAAATTGTCCAGCCGTATCTGGCCCATCCCGACATCCGCGTTCAGCAGCAGGTTTTGAGCTGCATTGTAAAAATCAGCGGGAGCGCTCTGCAAAGCCGACTGATTGATGCATTGCCGAGGGTACATGATGAACTGAAGATGCAGATCATCATGCAACTCAGTCAGATGGGGGGAGAGGAGGTCGTCGCGGCGATGCTTGATCTGCTTGCCCAGCGGCATGAACTAAGCCCTGATACCTATATCGAGGTCCTGGTCAAGATTTGCGTCGCTTTCAAGTTTTCCTCAACAAAAAACGTGATTCCAGCGCTCAATGAGCTGATTGACGAGCGGCAGCAGCACGCCGGACCATCCGACCCGGTGATCGTCGCCGCCCGCGATACGCTGCTCATTCTCGAACCACGTTATCGTCATCAGGCCCAGGGGCATGATGACGATTATGATTTTTTTGAAGATGAATTTCGCGTGGGAGTCAACGACGACCGTTCCGGATCGCTGCGAAAAATAGAACGAAGTATCAAAGAGTTGGTGGCCCAGGGGGATCTTGAGCAAGCCGGCCAGAAACTGTTTGCCAATGCGGTGAATGCCGCACGGGAAAAGGATTTTGCCAGCGCCGAACTGTTGCGCGACAAACTCCTTGAAATCAATCCGCTCGCGCTTTCGGAAGTAATTCGTCTTGGAGAAATTATCGAGGAAGAGAAAAGCAGTTCGTTGTCAAATCACCATATCGCGGTCTGGAGCGAGCTCTACGAGCAGATGACCACCGAAGAGTTCAATGCCCTGTACTTCGCCATGAAGCAGGAATTGTACGGTGTCGACGAACCCATCGTCCGGGCGGGCGAAACCGATCCCAGCCTCTATTTCGTCAACAATGGTATCGTCAGGATGACCTGCCAGAGCTATGGACGTGAAACCTTTCTCAAGCGACTGCGTCCCGGTGAAGTGATTGGCGTCGCCCAATTTTTTTCAGCATCGGTATGGACCGTTTCGCTGACTGCCCAGACCGAAACACAGCTTCACGTTCTCAGCCATGATCAGTATCAGGAGCTGACGACGACGTTTCCCGATATCGAGTGCAAGCTGCGCGAATTCTGCGAACGCCTCGATACCGTTCCCGACCTTCTGAAAATTGCCGGAGCGGAACGGCGGGAGTACCCACGGTACACCATTGCCGTGTACATCAATAATCTGCTGCTTGACCCTTACGGCAATGCCGGTAAACGGAAATTCCGCGGGGAATTGATCGATATTTCCCGCGGGGGACTCTGTTTTTCCGTGCATATTTCCAGTAAAGAGAACGCTCGGTTACTGCTTGGTCGGCAGATTATCAGCGAGATTACCCTCGAGCGTGGTGAAATCCTGAAATGTTTCGGCGTTATTGTCGGCGTGCAGAACCATGGAAAAAGCGAGCAAGAGCACTCGGTACATGTCCGCTTTTATCGAGGTATGGAACAGCAGGACATCACTCGTGTGGTCAATCTGGAAATTTAGGAGTAAAGCAGGTTTATTCCGGCGCCGACGACGAACCTGCCAAGGGGGCATCTGCTGGTGACGGTTCGCATTGGTTCCCTGGAGATTGATCCACCATTGGCGGTAGCGCCGATGGTCGGCCTGTCTCATTCAGCTCTCAGATCCTTATTGGCGTCGCTGGGTGGCGTCGGCCTGTTCTATTCAGAGATGCTCAGCGCCAAGCGACTGCCGTCGGAGAGTCGCGACAGCTCGCCGGGATTGATACGGGGAGCTGAAGAACGACCGCTCGTCTACCAGCTATATGCCACCGAATCGTCTGCTCTTGAAGCGGCGGTTGCAAAACTCGAATGGCTCGATGCCCAGGGGATTGACCTGAATCTTGGGTGCCCGGCCCCACAACTCAGAAAGATCGGAGCCGGCGCTTTTCTGCTTGATCGTCCGGATGGGTTGCAAAAGGTATTGCGGAGGCTTCGTGCGGCCACGCAATTGCCGATCAGTGTCAAGATCAGGATAGGTCCCCAGGCCGATGGGCGTGTGCTCCGGTACCGCTGCCTGATGCTTGAAGAGGAAGGGGTCGACCTGATCATTGTCCATGCCCGGTTGACCACCGAGAAATTCTGTCGTCGCCCTCGTTGGCATTTGTTGCAGGACAGTTGTGAAGCCGTGGGGATTCCCATCTTTGCCAATGGTGGGATATTCACCGTCGAAGATGCCCGAAACTGTTTGGCCGCAAGCGGGGCCGCTGGTTTGATGATCGGTCGTGGCGCTGTCAGCAACCCCTTTCTGATTCGAGATATCGCCAGAGAAATCTATGGGTTTCCGGTATCCTCTCTTGCGGACTTCACACGGGAAGCGCTATACTTTCGTTTCATCGAATTGCTCAATGAACGATTCCCGTCGGAACGACGCCTGGGAAGACTCAAACAGTTTACCCATTATTTCGCCGCTGCCGAGCCGTTCGGTCATGAGTTGGCAAGTCGGGTACAAAGCAGTTCGAGCATGAAGCAGGCCGCAGCGCGAGCACATGCATTCTTTTCAAGCGCACCATCGGCTCGCGAAACTGAACAGGAGGAACAAACGCTATGATCGATCTAGTAAAAAAAGCAATGTTTACCGGTATCGGCATCCTCAGTCTGACCAAGGATAAAGTTGAAGAGGTAGCTCGCGATTTTATCGATAAAGGAAAATTGTCGGAACAGGAAGGGGAAAAACTTGTCGACGAGTTGTTGAAGAAATCTGAGGAATCACGCGAGGACCTGAAGAAACGGATCGACGAGCAGATTCAGGCGATGCTCGACAAAATGGATCTGGTTTCGAAGAACGACCTTGCCACCATTCGGGCGGAACTGGCCGAGATAAAAGCCCGACTCGATGCCCAACAGAACAGCTGATTGGTCAACGACCAAGAAATTTTTCCCGCAGCTTCGCCGCAGTTGCCAGCAACGCGTTAAGCTCCGGTAATCCAAGCAGGCGGAGCGTCAGCCCGTAGCACAGGGCGGCTGAAGGAATCAGCAACAGCAGCAGGAGCACCTGGTCAAACACTGATGTGCTCAGCCAGGTGCTCAGAACCGTATTGCCGACTACCAGGAAGAGCCCCATTACGCCGCCGGCGACACCGATCCTGACCAGTCCGTTCCAAAGATATTTCAGCGAGAACCCTTCAATCTTCCAATACAAGACGATCGCCAGGAAGATAAAATTCAACGCCATGGTGAGCGACGTCGACAGGGCGATGGCCTTGTGCTGGTAGGTATCGATCGTCTGAACGATGATCGTGATATTGACGGCGATCGCGGCAAAACTGCCGATGACCGGATATCGGGTCGCGTTGATGGCATAAAAAACCGGCACGATAACCTTGTTCGCCGAATAAGCGAACAGCCCGGCTGCATAAAGCGACAGGGCGATGGCGGTCGCCTTGGTATCGGCGGCGGTGAACGCGCCATGCTCGAAGATTACCCTGATGATCGGCTCCGCCAGCACAACCAGACCGATGGTGGCGGGGATCGTCAGACAGAAAACCAGCGACAGGGAAGAAACAAACGTCTGTTTCATGTCTTCATGGTGGCCGAGCGATACCTGACGAGCCAATAACGGCAGGGCAGCAATGGAGATGGCCACCCCGAACAGGCCGATCGGCAACTGTACCAGGCGAAAGGCATAGTTGAGCCAGGACACCGAGCCCTCGACACAGGATGCGGCAAAATTGGTGTTGATAAAGATATTGATCTGGGTTGCCGACAGGCCGATCGTTGCCGGTACCATCAGTTTTAGGATACGCACCAGTCCGGGGTCGTTGAAGCGCAGCGTCGGGGTAAAGCGAAAACCGGCCCGAAACAGGGCCGGTAATTGAACGCCAAGTTGCAGCAGGCCGCCGAGCAGGGTGCCCCAGGCCATACCGACAATGGCTGGGTAACCGTAGCGAGGCAGGATAAAGGCAAGCGAGGTGCCGCCGATGATCGAGCCAAGATTGAAAAAACTCGAGGCAAGTGCCGGCACAAAAAACCGCCCCTGAGTATTGAGCATGCCCATGACCACGGCTGCCAGCGAAATAAAGAGCAAAAACGGCATCATGATAATGGTCAGCAACTCGGTCAGTTCCGCCTTGCCGGTCACGAGACGAAAATCCGGGGCCAATGCGCCGACCAGTTGCTCGGCAAAAAGGCTCCCGATCAAGACGATCAAAGACACCGCAACTGCAAAAAAACAGAGTACCGTTGAGGCGAGCCGCCAGGTATCGGCTTTGCTGCGGGTCGCGTTGTAGTCGGAAAAGACGGCGACAAATGCCGCCGACAGTGCACCTTCGCCGAACAGATCCCTGAGCAGATTAGGAATGCGAAAGGCAACGACGAAGGAATCATAGGCATATCCCGCTCCGAATAAAGCGGCAAACACCTGTTCCCGAATCAGGCCGAGAACCCTGCTGAACATGACGGCAATCGAGACGATCGCCGCCGATCGGGCCAGCCCTGGTGAAGCTTGATGCGAAGTGCTCACGTTCGGAGTCGTTTGCGGGATAATCGTGATTGAGTACGTGCTGTTGTCGCGCCTGACTGTACCCATTCCTGGAACAATTTACCAGCGTTTCGTGAATACCTGCCTGATCGGACGCACATCGCGTCATCGTGTCCATGAAAAGAGAACGTCCGCTCAATGAAGCTTGACTTTCTCTCTATTGAATTGAATATATGGTTGGGTTGCGTCCACGGTAGCAGACTGTTCGAGGCTTCTTACTCAAGCACCATGCTTGTCACGATTTACAACAGGATACATTGAGGAGAAACACATGCAGGATACAACGTTGGTCAGGAATGTGGCATTGATAGGGCACGGCAATAGCGGCAAAACATCCTTGGCTGAGGCCATGTTGTACACTGCGGGAAAAATCAACCGGCTTGGCAAGGTCGATGATGGCACGTCGACGATGGATTTCGACGATGAGGAGATCAACAGAACCATTTCGATCAGTTCCTCTTTCAACAACTACAAATGGAAAAAACACGACGTTTATCTCATCGATACGCCGGGTGAAGATTCGTTTTTTAACGAGACCGTTTTTGCCGCGCATATCTGCGACAATGCGTTGTTCGTCATCGGTTCGGTACTTGGGGTAAGAGGACAGACACGCAAGTTTGCCGATCTGATCGCCGAGCATTCCATTCCGTCGGCCATCGTCGTTACCAATATGGATCGGGAACGTGCCGATTTTTTTAAGACCGTTGATCAGTTGAAGGATCAATTACCGTTGCGCCCCGCTGTCGTGCATCTGCCGATCGGTGCCGAAGATCAATTCAAAGGGATTGTCAATCTGATCTCGGAGAAAGCCTTTTTCTTTGAAGACGGCGGCAAGGGGACCCTCAAAGAAGGGGCGATTCCTGATGAACTTGCCGATGAAGTTGCCATGTATCGGGAAGCATTGATGGAAAGTGTCGCCGAGACCGACGAGGAATTGATCGAGAAATTTCTTGAAGAAGGACAATTGACGGAGGATGAACTTGCTGCCGGACTGCGAAAAGCGGTACTAAACGCTGAAATTTCTCCTGTTTGTGCGGTCAGTTCGACTTTAAACAAAGGAACGGAGGCGATCCTTGACCTGATCAACGAGTATCTGCCGTCTCCTGGTGATTGCCGGCCACGGATCGGCACGAAGCCGAACAGTGAGGAATCGGTGGAATGTCTGCCGACCGACGACGCCCCGTTTGCCGGATTCGTATTCAAGACCATGGCAGATCCCTACGCCGGGCGTCTGACGATCTTCCGTGTCTTTTCCGGCACCTTGTCCGGTGAATCGTTCTACAATGCCAACAAGAAGACCAGCGAACGATTCGGCCACCTCTTCCTGATCGAGGGCAAGGAGCAGCGTCCTATTGACAGCGCCGGCCCGGGTATGATCGTGGCTGTTGCCAAACTGAAGGAAACCACCACCGGCGACACCTTGTGCACCGCTGATAAACAGGTTGTCCTGCCGGCCCCGGACCCGCTGGCGCCGGTTATCACCTATGCGGTGAGCGCCAAGAAAGGGGAGGAGGAAAAATTGTTCTCGTCGATCAGTAAAATGCTTGATGAGGACCTGTCGCTGAAGATGTCGCGACAGCAGCAGACCGGCGAGACCCTCGTCTCCGGCATGAGCCAGGTCCATCTCGAAGTGGTGGGCAGTCGCATTAAAAAGAAGTTCGGTGCGGAAATGGAGTTGAGCCTGCCGAAGATTCCTTACATGGAGACGATCAAAGGAAGTGCGAAGGCCCAGGGCAGACATAAAAAACAGAGCGGTGGGAGAGGCCAGTTCGGCGACTGCTGGATAGAGCTTTCACCGATTCCCGGCAAAAAGTTCGAATTTGTCGATCAGATCGTCGGTGGCGTTATTCCGCAGCAATATCGTCCGGCTGTTGAGAAGGGTATTGTCGAGGCGATGGAGAAGGGGGTCATGGCCGGATATCCGGTTACCGATGTGAAGGTGGTGTTATATGACGGTTCTTACCACACCGTCGACTCATCGGAAATGGCATTTAAGATCGCCGGTTCACTCGCCTTTAAAAAGGCTGCACCGGAAGCAGGACTGGTGTTGCTCGAGCCGATCATGAATATTGTCATCACCGTTCATAAGGATAGCGTCGGCGATATCATGGGCGATCTGAATTCGCGCCGGGGAAAGGTGATGGGGATGGATTCTTCGCCGAAGGGGGAGATCATCTCCGCCCAGGTGCCCATGGCGGAGATTCAGACTTATGCCAATGAACTGACGTCGATGACCGGCGGACTGGGGTCGTTTTCAATCGAGTTCAGTCATTACGAAGAAGTGCCGAACCAGATAGCTGAGAAAATAGTTGCTGCCCGAAATGCGGATCAGTCCTGAGCACCAGATGGGAAAGATGACGCGTCCGACAGCCGGTTATCGGTTCGCCGTCATCACCATGAGTGATAAAGGGGCTCGTGGAGAACGTGAAGACACCAGTGGTCCGGCGCTGAAAGATCTGCTCACCGAGCACGGTTATTACTGCTGTTCGTATCGGATCG
>CAZSOA010000040.1:9073-23076 GCA_964608305.1 uncultured Desulfofustis sp.
ACGACATCGTCGCTGCCGTCACCCATGCCGTCGATCAGGAGGGCGCCGATCTGGTGGTGACCACCGGCGGCACGGGGGTTGCTCCGACCGACGTCACCCCCGAGGCGATGAGCGATGTATTCGACCGGGAAATACCCGGCATAGCCGAAGCGATGCGCGCCGCAAGTCTGGCCATCACCCCGCAGGCGGTATTATCACGAGGGCGTGCCGGTATTCGCAAACAGAGCCTGATCATCAATCTGCCCGGCAGCCGAAAGGCGGCACTGGAAAATATTGCTGTCGTTCTGCCGGCGATACCGCATGCCCTTGATAAAATCAAAGGCTCTACCGCCGACTGCGCGGGCGTTGTATAAAAGGAAGCGGGGAACAACAACGTCGGGCCCCGGGACGATGTTCCCGGGGCCCGACGTTGTTCGTTTCAGGAGAGCAGGACGACCGGTGGTTCCTGTTCGTCACGGGCGAGCACTTCTCCGATGTAATAGGGTTGCTCCCCGACTGCGGTAAATTGTTGCATAATGTCGTTGAGATGCTGTTCATCGACAATGACCATGAAACCGATCCCCATGTTGAAGGTGCGGTACATTTCTTCTGAAGTCACCGTGCCCTGTTCAGCCAGAAAGGAGAAAATCGGCGGCACCGGCCAGGCAGTCTTGTTGATAACCGCTTTGCAGCCATTGGGTAAAACCCGGGGAATGTTGTCATAAAACCCACCGCCGGTATTATGTACCATGCCGTTGATCCTGAAATGTTTGATCACATTGAGGATCGATTGCACGTAAATCCTCGTCGGGGTCAGCAAAACCTCACCGAGAACGGCCTGCAATTGTTCAATGTATTGATCGATACTGAGTCCGAGGTCGGTGAAGCAGATTTTCCTAACCAGTGAGAAGCCGTTGGCATGAAGGCCGCTTGAGGCCAGTCCGATGATCTTGTTCCCAACCTTGATGTCTGAGCCGTCGATGATATCGTCACGGTCGACGATACCGGTAACAAAACCGGCCAGGTCATAATCCCCGTTTTGGTAGAGACCGGGCATTTCTGCGGTCTCTCCGCCGACCAGTGCGCATTTTGCCTGACGACAGCCTTCGGCTATACCGCGAATAACATCGGTACCGATTTCCGGGTCGAGATTGCCGACCGCAAAATAGTCGAGAAAATAGAGTGGCTTTGCGCCGCTGACCACGATATCGTTGACACACATCGCAACGAGATCGATACCGATGGTATCGTGCTTCTTGCACATACCGGCAATTGCCAGTTTCGTACCGACTCCATCGGTTGACGAGACCAGGACGGGGTTGTTGTAACTGTTTTTGTCGATCGAGTAAAAACTTGCAAAACCGCCGACTTCATTTAAAACACCACGTTGCTGCGTCGAGGCGACAATACTCTTGATCCCTTCAACAAACGCATTGCCCTTGTCGATATCGACACCTGCTTCACGATACTTGCTGGTTTTGTCTTGAGTCATGGGATGGTGAAATAGCGACAGAATTTGATGATTGCCAAAAGCCGGCGCCCGGGATAGGGTTGATGGTGAACCGGTTGCCGAACAATCGTTTGCTCGGGCATGATGATAATCATTCTCCGAGTTTAGAGAGCGTAAGTTTTTACCTTATCCGCCCTGATTTGTAAATATTAATAGTGTATCGATTGCCGGTGAAGGCGCCTGATACACGGATCACCTCGGTGTTATGAAATTATTGCTCCTGTTGTTGGGAATGGTTCTGATCGTTGAGGGACTGCCGTATGCAGTGGCGCCGGAAAAAATGCGGGAATGGCTGATTACCCTCAGTGAACAGCCGCCCGGGACCATGCGTGTATTTGGTTTTGTGGCGTTGGGCATCGGCTTGTTTATCTGTTGGCTCGTGCAGAAATCGACACTGTTCAGTTGATATGCTCGCTTCTCCGTGAAAACACGGTATCCCGTGACGACGTACCGTGGCAGGAATACCGTCGTAACGGGCCAACAGCTATCATGACTTTTTCGTCATGCCGTAGATAACGCCCGCAACCCAGGAATCACGTTCGGTCCTGAGGTCAACCTGCTCCGCGCAATCGATACGCCAGCCATGGTGTTCGGCACAATCACGAATAAATTGATCGGCATGGGCAAAACGGCCGTTTGCTGCAAGGTGCATTGAAGCGCCATGCTCGGCGAGCAATTCGATCGAAAAAAAAAATCGGCCGCCTTTGCAGACGACTCGAGCCGCCTGCTCAAAAATGCTGCCCGGATGGCCGACGTAGTTAAAAACATCAGCAGCAATGATCAGGTCATAGACCGCTGCTGCCGACGATTGCAAAAATTCCGATATCTCAGCGCAAAACAGGGCGTCGTAACACCCTTTCCGGGCGGCGATGGCAAGCATTTTTTCAGAGAGATCGACGCCGTGCAAAGTAGTCGTGCCAGCGGCGAAACGTTCCCCGATCAAACCGGTTCCGCAGCCGAGGTCGAGCAGCGTCGCGCATCGGTCGCCTCCGCCGGTGGCCGTGACCAGGGTATGTAGTTTGTCCGGAACAAAATAGTGGAGATTGTCCAACAGGCTGGTCTCGTAATGATCGGCAAAATAATCGAACACCTCTTTGACATACGCCGACGGAACGCTGGACCGGGTGGTACCGGTAAGAGCGGCCAGCATATGTTCGGCAGACGGACTGTCGGGACGTACCGACAGCACCAGCCGATAGAGTTCAACGGCACGGCTATTGTTGCCGACGCAATGACTCAGGTAAGCCAGGTTGTTAAGCGCAGGTAGGTGCCCCGGTTCCTGCTGCAGCAGATGCTCATAGGTCCTCTCTGCGTCCTGATAGCGTTCGGCGGCTTGATAACAGCATGCCAGATTGTAGAGCGTATCGAGCTGCTCGGGTTCGAGCGACAACGCACGGTGATAGGCGTCGATCGCCTCGTCGTAACGGCCAAGTCGCTTGCAGCAGAGGCCGAGATTAAAATAAAGATCGGCATCGTCTTGGTGGCCGGCGACCGCCTGGTAATAGATGTCGGCGGCTTCTTCAAAGCGGCCGCATTCATAGAGGAGCAGGCCATAATTGTAGCGCAATTGCCAGGACTGGGGCACAACCGAAAGCAGTCCACGATAGGCCGTTTCCGCCTTGGCAAGTTCGCCATTCTGGTGCAGAATACAGGCGGAATCCAACTGTTCGGCAAGCTGCCGGTCACGGTGTTTTTCTTCTGAAGTGTCGTACGTCATGAGTGAAGATTTTGATGCGGTGACACATTTCGCAAAACAGGGTGTAGCTGCCCGGCAATTTGCCCCAGGTCTCACGAAATGACGTGCAAATAGACTCCGATTGACTATAAATGATGAGCACCACTATACCGCCAACCTTTGTACGAGGCAAGCACAGCTGACTTATCCAGCGGAGAGATCCACCATGGCAATGATGCAGGGAGACAGAGGGAAACGGGAACTGCTCGGCAACGAGGGTACGGTCTTGCTTGATATGGTCCGGCGCCTCAACAGACGGGGCGCCACCGGGCATCTGCTGAAGTTGATCGATAAGACCCATCCCGCCGATATGGCCTGGGTGTTCCGGCACCTGAACGATGACGAGCGCCAGAAGATCTTCAACATCATAGCCCAGACCAAACAGGTCGGAGAGTTTCTGAGTGAGTTGGACGATGCCATCATGATCGCCCTCGTCCAACAGCTGACGCCGAAGTATCTTGCCGATATCATTTCCGATATGGCTACCGATGATGCCGTTGACATCCTCGAGACCATACCGGAGGAGCTTGCCGGCGAGATCCGCAAGCATATGGAGCAGCAGGACCGGGAGGAATTTGAAGGACTGCTCAAATACCACCCGGAAACGGCCGGCGGCCTGATGTCGACCGAGTTCATGAGCCTTGATGAATATCTGACTGTCGGAGAAGCGATTGCAATCATTCAGCAGAAAAGCGAAGAGATGGAGATGGTTTTCTATCTCTATATCACCCATGGCGAGGACAAGCTGGCCGGAGTGATTTCGTTGCGTGAACTGTTGATGAATTCACCGAATCGCAAGCTCAAAAACATCATGAATCCCAATGTGATTTCGGTGACTACCGATACCACCCAGGGAGAAGTGGCGCATATCGTCTCGCAGTACAACTTCCTTGCCGTCCCGGTCGTTGATGCAGCGTATCGACTGGTCGGTATCGTTACCGTCGACGACATCATCGATGTTATCAGAGAGGAGGCCACCGAGGAGTTTCTGCAGATGGCCGGTGCCGGTAAAGACCGGGAGATCCTGCTGAAATCGACCTTTGATAATGCCATGCTCCGGGCGCCGTGGCTGTTTGCCTCGTGGATCGGCGGCGTTATGGCGATGGTGATCATCGGTTCGTTTGAAGAGGAACTGGCGAAAGTACTCGCCCTGGCGTCGTTCATCCCGATCGTCATGGGCATGGGCGGCAATATCGCCACCCAGTCCTCGACGATCATTGTCCGTGGTATCGCCACCGGGCGGGTCAACATGAACGCGCTGTTCAGAGTTGTTTTCAAGGAAATGCGGGTCGGGTTGATGCTCGGTTTCGTTTATGGGCTGTTTCTTGGCATCCTCTCGTTTTTCCTGCATCAGGAACCGACTTTGCTTGGCCTGGTGGTCGGAATTTCGATCTTCTTTACCATGGCCATGTCGGCGACACTCGGCACGTTGATACCGCTGATCCTCAAACGACTTGATTTCGATGCGGCAATTGCCACCGGACCGTTTGTCACCACCTCCATCGACATCGTCGGGGTATTGATGTATTTTTATGCGGCAAAGCTCATTCTTGGGCTGTAGCGGCGCAAGCGAGCGATACGCAGAGAGATAGGTGCGAAATACCGTGGGCAGATTTCAGTCTTTCATAATATTTTTGTTGATTGTCGGTGGGTTATGGCTGGTTTTCGGGGGACAGACCTGGCGGCCGATCTCGTATCAGGCGGAACCGCGGGCCATCACCGCTCGGGGTGACCTGGCCGAAGACGAGCGCAACACCATCGAAATATTTCGCAATACCTCGCCATCCGTCGTCTACATTACCAGTATCGCCCTCAGACGTTCTTTGTTCTCACTCAATGCCGTCGAGATACCGGCCGGTACCGGGTCGGGATTTGTCTGGGACAACGAGGGCAGGGTGGTCACCAACTATCACGTGATTTCCGATGCGAACCGTATTCAGGTGACCATGGCCGATCAATCGTCCCACAAGGCGGTCCTGATTGGCGCCGACCCGGATAAGGATCTGGCGGTATTGCAGGTCAGCGCTCCGCAACGGTTGTTGCGGCCAATCCCGGTGGGAGAGGCAAACAACCTGCTCGTCGGACAGAAAGTCTTCGCCATCGGCAACCCATTCGGTCTCGACCAGACCATGACTTCCGGCATTATTTCAGCGCTGAACCGGGAAATCACTGCGATCACCGGCCGCACCATCCGCGGAGTAATCCAGACTGATGCCGCCATTAATCCCGGCAACTCCGGGGGACCGCTGCTTGACAGCGCCGGCCGACTGATCGGCGTCAACACGGCTATCTACAGCCCTTCGGGCGCCTATGCCGGTATCGGTTTCGCCGTGCCGGTGGAGGAGGTCAACCGAGTCGTCCCCGACCTGATTCGTCATGGTCGCGTAATCAAACCGGGAATCGGCGCGACACTGGTGGATGAACGGGTGGCTCGGCAACTTGGTATCGACGGCATTCTCATCCGGGACGTAGAACCGGGTGGACCGGCCGATCAGGCCGGGTTGCGGCCGACGCGGCAGATTCGTGGTGAAATCGTTCTTGGTGATATCATTGTTGCGATCGGCGGGAAGCAGGTGAGAACCTTTGACGAAATCCGCACGGTCCTGGAAACCTACAAGATCGGCGATCGGGTCGAGGTTGACTGTATCAGGGACGGCGAGACCATCACTGTCGCCGTTGAATTGTCTGCGGTCCCGTAACCGAGGTGCTGCTGCTACAATCGTCCACGGCGACGGGCCAACTCCCGCATGTCACGGGTTCGATCCGATTCGTCGATGATTTCCTCGCCGACGATCTCCTCGAGCACATCTTCCATGGAGATGACGCCGGTTACCGAACCATATTCGTCGACAACGACAAAGAGGTGCTGCCGTTTTTCAAAAAAATCTATCAGCACGAGATTAAGCGGCATCGATTCCGGGACAAAATGCACCGGGCGTCGCAACTCGTGCAGCATGCTGTCGGTCTTCTGCTTGGCAGCCGCCAACAGCACGTCTTTACGCATGATGATGCCGGTGACATTGTCGGGTTCGCCGTCATACACCGGCACCCGGCTGTGACTGGTCAATTGACCGAGTTGCTGCATGGCATCGCTGACCGTGGTGTTTTCCTCCAGGGAAAAGGTGACGGTTCGCGGTGTCATGACGTGGCGTACGGTCTTTTGCTTCAGTTCGATGATATTTCTGATTACCCGCTCCTGAACCTCCTCAAGATGTCCCGACTCCCTTGACATTGCCGCAATGGTCTGCAATTCCTGTGCGGAAATGGCGTCGTCGCCCCGCTTCCGGGCTATCAGGCGGGTAATGGCCCGGCAGAGGATGACGATCGGTTTCAGGATGATTACCATGACCCGCAAGGGCATAGCGACCAACGGCGCCAGCCGATAGGAGTAAGAGACGCCGATCGTCTTCGGGATTATCTCCGAAAATATCAGGATGGACATGGTAAATACGATGGAAAAGGCAAGAACGTTTTGTTCACCATAGAGTTTTGCAAACGTGGCGCCGGCAACCGAAGCTCCGATGGTATTAGCAATGGTGTTGAGAGTCAGGATCGCGGTTATCGGTTCGTCGATGTCGCTGCGTAATTCGGAGAGAATTGTCCCTGATTTGTTTCCCGATTTCCTCAGCATTTCCACCTGACTTGTGGTAATCGAGTAGAGTACCGCTTCGCATACCGAGCAAAGAGCGGAAACAATGATGGCCATCGAAACAGCCAGAATAAGCGTCTGCAGCATTGGCATTCTCCAACAGAAGTGTCAACAAAGCGTTATCCGGGGTATAATAGTAGGGTCACCGTTATAATTCTAGATAAAAGGCAATTCAGGGGCATAGCCCGGCTGGATTGTCGGTGGATGGGAAACGTGAGATGAAAGGAACAAAAATTGTTGTTTCCGGACAGGATGCGGCCGCCTACTCCGGCCCCTTACTGGTCTGTTTTGTTGGGGAGGTGCACGATGGGCCGCCTCGCTGTTCCGAGTTGGTTGCCGACACGGTGGCTGATCTGGCGGCGCTTGGCGATTTCACCGGCAAAAAAGAGCAGACGGCCCTTCTCTATCCTGATCATTGCCGGCTTGGCGATAGCATCACAGCACATCGCCTGTTGCTGGTTGGTCTTGGTTCGCTCACCGATGAAGCTGCCGGAGAGCAGTTCAACGAGACGCTGCGCTGCGCCGGCGGTGTCGTCGCCACTATTGCCCGACAGGTGAAAGCCACGGATATCGGTATTGTCCCGCCGCCCGTTTTGGACATGGCGCCGGTACAAGGAATCGAACAGCTGTGTGAAGGGATTCTCCTTGGTGACTATCAATTTCGGAAATATAAAAAAGACAAGGATGACGAGCCACCGTTTCCCGGCATCACGTCCGTGACCCTGTTTGCCGCCGGCATCCGAGGTGCCCGAACCGCAGTCAAACGTGCCACCGTCGCCGCCATGGCAACCAGGGCGGCCAGAGATATGGCGCATGAACCGGGGAGCGCCTGGACCCCGGAGCAATTCGCGGCATTTGCCCGGAAGCTGGCAAAACGAGACGATATGAAATGCACGATCCTGGAAAAGAGCCACCTGCTCAAGGCTGGTCTGGGCGGTCTCCTGGCCGTCAACCGGGGGTCGGCGACACCACCCAAATTGATTGTTCTCGAGTACGCTCCGAAAAAGGCCGGTGGCACCGTATTGTTGGTTGGCAAAGGCATTACCTTCGACTCCGGCGGCGTGAGCTTGAAACCGGCCGCGGGTATGCAGGACATGAAGTATGACATGTGCGGCGGCGCGGCGGTGCTGGCAGTCATGCAGGCCTTGGCGGAAGAACGGCCGGACGTGCGGGTGATCGGCATGGTTCCGGCCACTGATAATATGTCCGGGGCGGCGGCACTGAAACCCGGCGATATTATCACGCACTATGGCGGCATCACCTCGGAAGTCATCAATACCGACGCTGAGGGCCGGTTGATCCTGGCTGACGCTCTTGCTTACGGTATCGACACCTACCGCCCGGATTGCGTCATCGACCTGGCCACCCTCACCGGGGCGGTGATCATCGGTCTCGGACATCATCATACCGGCTTGTTCAGCAACGACGATCGCCTGGCCGAACTGCTGTACCACGCTGGTGAACGCTGCGCCGAACCGCTGTGGCGGATGCCGCTTGGCGTTGAATACAGCAAACAGCTTGAATCAGAGGTTGCCGACATAAAAAACATGGGTGGTAAGGAAGGAGGTGCGATCGTCGCGGCAGCCTATCTTGAGAAATTTGTCGGGAAGACCCCTTGGGCTCATCTCGATATCGCCGGCACCGCATGGGATTTTACCAAAAAATCATATATCCCCAAGGGCCCCAGTGGTATCGGCGTGCGGACGCTGCTGACACTGCTGAGAAATTGGCAGGGGCTTGACCATGCCACGCAAAACTAGATCTCCCGGTTGCTGACGACGTGTTTCCCGATTACCCGTTTGATTCTCACTATCTCTCGACGCCGGCCGGCCGTTTGCATTATCTCGATGAAGGGCAAGGCCCTGTGGTGGTCATGCTGCACGGCAATCCCACCTGGTCGTTTTATTACCGTCATCTGGTGCAGGCTCTATCCGACCGGTTCCGGGTGATCGTGCCTGATCATCTTGGCTGCGGGTTGTCAGATAAGCCCCAGAGCTTCGACTATTCTCTTGAACAGCATGTCAAGAATCTCGAATTGTTGCTTGACCACCTGCAGGTAACCCGATTGTCGCTGGTGCTCCATGATTGGGGCGGCGCCATCGGCATGGGGTATGCGACCCGTCACAGCAAGCGGGTACACCAGTTGGTGATCCTCAATACCGCTGCTTTTCGCTCGACACGCATCCCGTTGCGCATCAGGATCTGTCGCTGGCCGCTGCTCGGCCCGCTGCTCGTCCGCGGCTGCAATGGTTTCGCCCGGGCAGCCGTCTTCATGGCCGTCGCCCAACCGATGGCAAAGCCGGTGGCGGCCGCTTATCTCGCTCCGTACAACTCGTGGCACAATCGCGTCGCCATCCACCGGTTTGTTCAGGATATCCCGCTGTCTTCGTCACATCCGTCGTATGCTTTTCTGGCAGCGATCGAAGCGGGCCTGGCGCAGTTTCGAGAACAGCGGACCCCGATGCTGATCATCTGGGGAGGCAAGGATTTCTGTTTTAACGACAGCTTCTATAACGAATGGCAGCGACGATTTCCTGCTGCCGACTGTCATTATCTGCACGATGTCGGGCATTATGTTCTCGAAGACGGTCATGGCACGGTGGAACCGTTGATCGCCGCTTTTCTAACGGACGGCATACAGGGAAAACCATGAATATCGCGGAAACCCTTACCGATATCGCCGTCGCCCATGGACCGCGACCGGGAATCATCGAGGCTCGAACCGGCAAAACCCTCAGTTTCCAGGAGCTCCACCAGAACGCCAACCGCTATGCCGGCTATCTCGCCGGCCAGGGGATCGGCAAAGGAGATCGGGTGATGCTGATGGTTCGACCGTCGGCGGATTTCATCAGCCTCACCTTTGCCCTGTTTCGCCTCGGCTCGCCGGTCATCCTCATCGATCCGGGGATGGGCTATCGCAACCTGCTGCGTTGCATCGAGTCGGTTCGGCCCGATTATCTGATCGGCATTGCACCGGCTCTGCTCATCAGCCGTCTGTTCCCCCGGCCGTTTCGGACCGTGAAGAAACGCTTTCGCTGCGGCCCCTGGTTTGGTATCGGTGCCGGCATCGAGCGACATCTTGCAGCCCATGACGATTTTAAGCCCGATTTCGTCGCCGAGCAGCGATCGACCGCCGCCATCATTTTTACGACCGGTTCAACCGGTCCGCCCAAGGGCGTTCGCTTTGACCATGGCATATTTGCTGCACAGCTGCAGCAGATCGCATCCTCCTACGGGATCAAAGCCGGTGATATCGATCAACCGGGTTTTCCGCTGTTTGCGCTGTTTTCCACGGCCCTCGGGGCCACCGCCATCATTCCGGACATGGACCCGACCCGCCCCGCTGAGGTTGATCCGCAACGCTTTGTAGCCTCGATCAACCACTATGGCGTCACCTATTCATTCGGATCACCGGCAATCTGGAACGTGGTTACCCGGTACTGCCTGGAGCAGCGGCTGAACTGCCCGACCCTGAAGAAGGTGCTCATGGCCGGTGCACCGGTGAGTGGGGCGTTGATCGAGCGAGTCTATCGGATAATCGCCGCAGATGGTGAGGTCCATACGCCGTATGGGGCAACCGAAAGCCTGCCGATTGTCTCCATAGAAGGGCGAGAAATCGTCGAGGATACCTGGCCGCAAACCAGAGAGGGCAAGGGTACCTGTGTCGGCAGACCGTTGCCGGGTTGTGCGGTAAAGATCGTCGCCTCGAGCGACATCGCGTTTTCATCGTTTGCTCAATGCCGGGAGATGGAGACAGGGCAGATCGGTGAAATTATCGTTTCCGGCGATGTCGTTACCAGGGCGTATGAAAATAACGAGGCGGAAACCACCTTTAGCAAGATTCCCGACGGTGACGCCTTCTGGCATCGAATCGGTGATGTCGGGTATTTCGACCCGCAGGGACGGCTCTGGTTCTGCGGCCGAAAAGCCCATCAGGTGCATTCCCGCCGGGGTGTTCGCTACACCATTCCGTGTGAGGGGATAATCAATACACACCCGGATGTGTTTCGTTCGGCACTGGTCGGCATCGATGGCGATGACGGGTTTGAGCGACCGGCGATTGTCATTGAGCTTGAAAAAACATGCCGCCGGAAGGCTTCAGAAGTCGTGGCCGAGGTCAGGCGGCTGGCCGCCGTCCATCCGCTGACCGATGATATCGAATGGGTACTGGTGCACCCGGCTTTTCCGGTTGATATCCGGCACAATGCAAAAATTTTCCGAGAAAAGCTGAAGGCCTGGGCGACCGGTCAGGTCGGTGGAACATCATGAAAAACATTTTAGTAACCGGAGGCGGCGGTTTTGTCGGTTCGGCGCTGGTCAAACGGCTCCTGGCTCAGGGGTGTCGGGTGCGAATAGCAGCGCGAAATCGCTATCCGGCAATTGAAGGACTGGGGGCCGAAGGAATGGTCGGCGATCTCGGTGACCACGAGTTCGTCACGCGCTGCTGCCAGGGAATCGATACCATTTTTCACACCGCGGCCAAAGCCGGCGTCTGGGGGCCATGGGCCGCGTATCGGCGCAGCAATATCGAGGCGACCGCACATCTGCTCAGGGCCTGCCGTGACCAGGGGGTGCAGCGCCTGGTTTATACCTCAACGCCTTCGGTGGTATTCGACCGTGCAGATATTCATGGCGGGAACGAGCAGCTGCCGTACCCACGCCGTTTTCTCTGCCATTATGCCCGCAGCAAAGCAATTGCCGAACAACACGTACTGACAGGCACGGGGAGTGATCTGCGAACCTGCGCCATCAGACCGCACCTGATTGTCGGGCCGGGAGATCCACACTTGCTGCCCCGTCTGATTGAGCGGGGCAGGCGGGGCCAATTGCGAATCGTCGGCAACGGCGACAACCTGGTCGACATCAGCTATATCGACAACGTCGTTGAAGCCCATCTGCTCGTCGCGAATCAGCTGGAAGCCGATGACAAATGCGCCGGGAAGGCTTATTTTATCGGCCAGGAGCGCCCGGTCAACCTTTGGTCGTGGATCAACGAACTCTTCATGGCGCTCGATATACCACCCGTCCGGCGGCGGGTGCCCCGGATCATCGCCTTTGGAGTCGGCGCCCTGATGGAAGCAGTCTATACCGCCCTGGCAATTCGCACTGAACCGAAGATGACCCGGTTTGTCGCCGAACAACTGGCTCGGTCACATTATTTTTCCCATGCCAAAGCCGAACACGACTTCGGTTACCGCCCGGTTGTCACGCTGAATGAGGCGCAACAACGACTCCTCCAGTGGATTCGCACCTCCTTATAATGGTATCCGCACTGAAAAAAATCGTCTGTATCCTGGCCATCGTCGCACTGCTGCCGTGCGGCACCGCGGCGTCGGTCCAGGCCTTTACCATCGGAGAAGAACGGGAACTTGGGGAAAAACTCCTCTACCAGGTTCGGGCGGCATTTCCGATCATCGGCGATCCCGACCTGCATCAGTACATCAACGGTCTTGGCCAGGAGGTACTGGATGTGGCCGGCATCCAGTTTTTTGATTATCGTTTTTTCATTATTGAAAGCAATCAATTCAACGCTTTCGCTGCTCCGTCCGGCCTGATTTTTTTCTATTCGAAGCTGATCGAATCGATGAACAGCGAAGATGAGTTCGTTTCCGTTATCGCCCATGAGATCGGCCACGTGGTGAAACGCCATCTGGCCTCGCGGATGCGGAAGGGGACCATTGTCAACATTGCCGCCCTCGGCGCCGCGCTGGCCGCCATAGCGCTGGGCGGCGGCGGTGCTGCGTCGCAGGCGCTGCTGACCGGTTCGCTTGCCGCCGGGCAGAGTGCCCAACTCTATTTCAGTCGAGAGGACGAAAAGGAAGCCGATCTGCTCGCCTATCATTGGCTCAAAGAGTTGGGGAGAAGCCCGGAAGGACAGCGCACCATGCTGCAGACCATGCGTCGAATCACCCGGTATCGGGTCGACCAGATTCCGCAATACCTGTTGACCCACCCGGATCCGGAGGCGCGACTCGACTACGTTGAGTCACTGATTGCCGCCGATGGACTGTCCGACGAGTCCCGGGATGAACATCAGGACTTTTTCTTTCTCCGGTTCAAATATCGGATTATGGCCATGGCCAGAGACAACGCTGCGGCCCGCGCCTATTTCACCATGAAGCTGAGCGATGCCAGATCATCAGAATTTAGCCGGGTCATGGCCCTTTACGGCCTTTCTCAGATCGACCGCCAGGAAAACAACTACGAACAGGCACTCAAGCGACTCGATGAGGTGCTATCCGCTCTACCGGATAAACCCATTCTGCTGGTGGACCGGGGGATAATCCTCGCCGATCAGGGGAGTTTCGACCAAGCCCGGACGATTCTTGAAGCAGCATTGCGTGAGCGGCCCGACGATATGTATGCCGCTTTTCATCTGGCCAGAGTCCTGGAAAAGCACGGCGAGCTGGAGCGGGCAGAACATTTGCTGCGCATTGTCTCTTATGAAATGCCTGAATATTCAAAGGTGTACTTTGACCTTGGCCGGATCCTTGCGCTACAGGGAGACCATGTTGCATCGCGTCTGTTTCTCGGCAAATTCAATCTGTACGAAGGCAAACTGACCCTTGCTGAAGCAAATTTCCGGGAAGTGGTCAACGCAACCGGCGTCACTGACGAGATGAAAGCGGAGGGTGAGGCATTTCTCGAGTTGATCGAGCGGTTGAAAAAATCCTGAGCGGGAGCGCAGCGCTCACGAACGGTGTAAATAGAGCAGGTATTCCTGATTCCCTTTTCTGCCCTTGCACGAGGCGGCGACCACGCCGCGGCACGCCAACCCGTATTCCTCCGCCCAGGACGTCACAGCAAGGATGGCGTTTTGTTGTGCCTGTTGATCCCGGACCACTCCCCCTTTTGCAACCTCCGCTTGCGGTAGCTCGAACTGTGGTTTTATCAACGCAACGATGCGCACGGTGGAACCGAAGAACGGTATGGTCGGCGGGATAATTTTGGTCAGGGAAATAAACGACGCGTCAAAAACGGCAAGATCAAGTGGGCAGTCGATGTGAGAGGATGTCAGGTGGCGTGCATTGACGCGCTCGACAACGACGACTCGCGGGTCGGTCCGCAGTTTCCAATGGAGCATGCCGTAGGCAACATCAACGGCAAAGACACGCGCAGCGCCGCGCTGC
>CAZSOA010000041.1:0-22993 GCA_964608305.1 uncultured Desulfofustis sp.
GTACTCCTTTGCCAGCAGTGCACCAACGCGGTCGATGGCGGCGCAGATGGCTTTACAACCTTGGTCGGAGCGGACCCCCTCGGTGATCATGGTGACGATTTCCTGCCAGCCGGCGGGGTCGATTCGTTCGTTGATGCCGCGATCCGCAAGGATCCAGACCCGTTGTTCAAGCACCGAAATATAGAGCAGAATTCCGTTTTCCGCCTTGGTTTTATAGAGCTGTTCGGTAAAGAAGGCGAGCATGGCCGCCTTTTTTACCTCTTCTTCCGCCTGCTGGGCTGAGATAAAGATGCGCAGCAGGTGCGGTACTCGTTTGATGATCTGTTGGCTGATAAAAAAGATCGCGGCAAAACAGGCGATAAACAGCCAGATCCGGTCGAAATCGACCCAGAAATAGCCGCCCATCAGCCGGCTGCCAAGCAGACCCGCCGGCAGCGCTGCAAGCGTGGCGCCGATAACGGCTGCCAGCGGGTAGTCATGACTTGCGGAAACAACCATCGGCACGATCTCGCCGGAGGTCTGCCGTTCGGCCTGCTGTACGTGGCTGGTGATGCGTTGCTGTTCGTCCGCCGTGAGAAAGCGCTGGGCCAATGTCTGCATCGCTGATTACCAGCGCCCTGAGGCGCCCCCTCCTCCAAAACCGCCACCGCCGCCACCAAACCCCCCGCCGAATCCGCCACTGAACCCGCCGCCTCCGGATCGGCCGATTCTGCCGCCGCCGATTCGGGTGATGGCCGGAGAACCCGCTTTGGCAGCGGCAATGACGGCGCCGATTGCCCCGAACGCAGTGAGCACGACGAGCAGTAAGCCGGTAATGCCGAAGATGAAATAGGCGAACAACGGTGAGATGATGCCCCCGGCGGTGGCAGCAAGGATGAGATGTTTGCGAAACACTTGGCCAAGAAACAGATAGATGAACAGCAATGCGGTCAACATGCCGCCGATGTCCTCGTCGGCGTCGACGCCGGTCCGCTTGCCGGCCGGCGCAGTAAACTGTCCACGTACGGCCGATATCATTGCGGCGACACCGTCGATCACTCCCTGATCAAAATTTCCGAGACGGAAATGGGGGGTGATGACATCTCTGATGATCTGGCCGGCGACGAGATCGGTCAAGGTACCTTCCAGTCCGTAGCCGACCTCGATCCGCAATTGGCGATCATCCCGGGCGATCAGCAGCAGGGCGCCGTTGTCGAGATTTTGCCGGCCGAGTTGCCATTGCTCAACAACCCGCAGCGAAAAAGCTTCGAGGTTGTCGCCGGCCAGCGAGTCGATGGTCAAAACCGCGAGTTGCGTCGAGTCGGTCGCCTCCAACTCGGCCAGCACCGTCTCGAGTTGGCTGGTGGTCGCCGACGAGAGTATCTGGGCATAATCGTTGACCCGTGCGGTCAGCGGCGGTATATCACGAGCGAAGGCACTGTTCAGGCCACCCAGCAGTAAGAGGAGTGCCCAGATCAGTGGCGCCCTGAACAACGGTAATCCGTCCTTCACCAAAATGCGCTGCCTGTTCTATTGAAAGGAGACCTGCGGCACCTGTTGGGCGCCTTCGTCGGCTCGATAATATTCCTTGCGGTCCAGTCTGAGCAGCAAAGCGTTGGTCAACCGCTCAGGAAATCGGCGGATCGAGCCATTGAAGTCCTCAACCGCGGCATTGTAGCGCTGCCGCGCTACATTAATCCGGTTTTCGGTACCTTCCAGTTGATTTTGCAGATCAAGGAAATTCTGATTGGCCTTCAGGTCCGGGTACCGCTCAACCACCAGCAGCAATCGTGACAGCGCCGCCCCCAGTTCGCCCTGGGCGGCACTCAACTGCTGCAGGGCAGCAGGATTACTTAAATCATCAACACTGAGTTGTACCGCGGTAGCCTTGGTACGGGCTTCGACCACCGCCTCCAGGGTCTCCCGCTCATGGGAGGCGTATCCCTGAACCGTTGCCACCAGGTTGGGAATCAGATCCGCTCGTCGCTGCAGGGTCGACTCGACATCAGCCCAGGCCTTGAAGACCTGCTCTTCTTTCATTTGCAGCGTATTGTAGCCGCAGCCGGCGACCAGCAGCGCGCACGTCAACGCGACCAGGAATCGAATCAATCGCATCATCTGCTCTCCTTTGTTCCGAATGACTCCCGTTGAAGGGGTGCAGTCGGGCCGATTATTCGTCGAGGTAATCTTTCAGTTTTGCCATCAGCGATTCGGGGAGCGGCTCGCCGTAGAGAAAGGCACGGGCCTCTTCACCACTGAGTTGCTGTTTGACGTCCACGGGCAGTGAACGCAGGGCCGCCATCCGCTCAGGTATGATCCGCGCCTTGTCCAGGCCTGCCTTAGACTCTTCCGCTGTCATCTTGTTATCTCCCGCGAGGTATCGACCGACGGGTGTGCCGCTTGCCCGGGTGTGCCGTGGAAGCAGTGCGCGCCATCGGTGCGCCGGTTGTTACCAGTAGTAGCGAGCCTCTCGGCCCAGTTCGTGCTCTATCTCCAGCAACCGGTTATATTTTGCTACCCGGTCACTGCGCGACGCCGAGCCGGTCTTGATCTGGCCGCCGTCCATGGCGACGGCAAAATCGGCGATAAAGGTGTCTTCCGTTTCTCCGGAACGATGGGAGATCACATAGGTCCAACCGGCATCGCGGCATCGGCGGATGGCTTCGATGGTCTCGGTGACGGTGCCGATCTGATTGAGTTTGATCAATACCGAATTGGCGGTGTTCCAGTCGATGCCGCGCTCGATATAACGGGTGTTGGTGACGAAGATATCGTCACCGACGATCTGCACCCGGTCGCCGACCTGTTCGGTGATCATGTGGAAACCGTCCCAGTCGCCTTCGGCAAGCGGGTCCTCCCAGGAGACGATGGGGTAGTCGTCAACCCATTTCCCGACCAGTTTGACCATTTCCTGGCTGGTCATCGCACCGCCGCCGGACCAGCGCAGATCGTACTGGGATTTCAGGTCCGGAGAAAAGGAACTGGCGGCGCTGTCGAGCGCCATCGCAATATCGGTCCCGGGCTGATAGCCGGCTTTCTTGATCGCCTCGAGAATGATTTCCATGGCCTCTTCATTACTCCCCAGATTTGGGGCAAAGCCGCCTTCATCACCGACACCGGTGGCAAGGCCCCGGCTGTTGAGCAGCTTTTTCAAGGCATGAAAGGTCTCAGCCACGGCGCGCAAGCCATCACTGAACGTATCGAACCCGACCGGTACGGCCATGAATTCCTGAAAATCGACACTATTATCGGCATGAGCGCCGCCGTTGAGGATGTTCATCATCGGGACCGGCAGCCGGCAGGCGCCGCTGCCGCCGAGATAGCGATAGAGCGGGATTCCGAACCAGTCTGAGGCGGCCCGGGCGATGGCCATGGATACACCGAGGATGGCGTTGGCGCCGAGGTTGGCCTTGTTTTCGGTGCCGTCCAGATCGATCAGCAGACGGTCGATGGCTGCCTGCTGGTCGACGCGGAGGCCGACGATTTCCGGGGCAATGATTTTGGTAACGTTGTCAACGGCCGTGCGCACACCTTTGCCGCCGTAACGGGTGGCGTTGTTGTCGCGCAGTTCGATGGCCTCGTTTTCACCGGTGCTTGCGCCGGACGGCACGGATGCGGCGGAACGGATACCGTCTTCCAGTTCAACGAAGACACGGATCGTGGGGTTGCCTCGTGAATCAAGTATTTCCAAAGCGTCAATTGCAGCAATACGAGCAGTCATGGTTGTCCTCCCGTAGGTATGATGAGCTTACGGCGGTTATAAAAAGGGACGAGGCGGCCCGGGATCGGTGGAGACGAGCCGTCGCCTCAATAAACCAGAGTTGCGCATTGCTTGCAAGAGAGCAACCCCGAATGCCGGCAAATAGCCCCGTTGTCGATGGAGGCACGGAGTTACGCGCGCTGGCAGGACGGACAGTAATAGGTCGATCGGCCGCCGAGCCTGATCGCCTTGATCGGTCTCGCACAACGTGGACATGCTTCTCCGCCCTTGCCGTAAACGGCAAAATGGACCTGAAAATAGCCGCCCTCGCCGGTGGTGCCGAAGAAATCGCTGATGGTCGAGCCGCCGCAGGCAATTGCCTGTGCCAGGATATCCTTGATTTTCTCGGACAGGTTCTGCCAGCGCCGCCGGCTGATCGATCCGGCCGGCCGGGTCGGGCGAATGCCGGCGGCGAACAGGCTTTCATTGGCATAAATATTGCCGATGCCGGCTACGATCCGTTGGTCCATGATGAATTGTTTGACCGGCATTTTCCGATCGGCACTGCGCCGGTGCAGATAGTCTCCGGAAAAGCTTGCAGCAAGCGGCTCCGGTCCGGTATCGGCAAACAGTGCCTGCTCTTGTTGCCAACTGTTCGGCGGTGTCAGCAACGCGACTGAACCAAAGCGGCGGGCATCGTTGAAACGCAGTTCGGTACCGTTGTCCAGTCGCCAGCAGAGATGATCGTGGGGGAGCAGCGGATGTGTTTTCGCAAACAGGCCGAGCCGCCCCGACATGCCGAGGTGAATGATCAGGGTTGCGCCGTTGTCAAAATCAATGAGCAGGTACTTGGCGCGGCGCCTGCTTGCCGTAACCGAGGCACCGGTCAGGGCGGTACGCATCAGAGAGGCCGGGACCGAACGCCTGAGGGGTTTTTCATCGGTCCAATAGCCGCTGATCGTCCGTCCGGTCACCAGGCGATCAAGGCCGCGACGAACCACTTCTACTTCAGGCAATTCCGGCATGACGCATTTGCTCGGCCCCGATGGTGCAGACCGCCAGGGCATAGTTGTCATGACTATGGGTAAGAGTCACCACCCTGCCAAGCGCGGTAAACGGTTCACCCGGTTGAAAGGTGAACAACCTGAAGCCATGCTCACTATCGATCCGCTCAAGGCGCATATCGAGGAACCCGAGTATGGCGATATCGCTGAGACACTTGCGGATAGCCTCCTTGCTGACCCACAGCAGTCCCAGTTGCGTCAGTTCGTTCTCGGTGATGGTCTCGATGACCCCCCCCTCGAGTTCGCTGCAGAATCGCTGTTTAACGCGAAACAGCGTGTCGTTGAGGAACTGGATGTCGACTCCGCAGCGACCATAGCCGGCTATGCCGATGGCCTTGCCGTGGGAGTGGGAGATAGAAACGTCAAACGGTTCTGCAGCCGTTGTTGCTTGGTTGAGAAGCGCCTCGGGGCGTCCCGTTGGGCCGATTGAGATGGTGATATCCCGTGGCTGCAGTGGTTGTATCGACGGCCGGCGAGATAAGAGGTCGAGGATTGCCCGTTTTGCGCAGATACGGCCGGAAAGCCACTCGGATTGACGTTTGGGGAAGGCAAAGCGGGAAAAATGCTGCTGTTCGGTTTCGGTCAGCCAGGCGTCGACCATTTCCGGCAGCTGGGGATGATCGGTACCAACGGTGTCGAGCCATGACAGAGCAAGAACGCTGCCCGGAGCCCGGGTATTGAGCATGGTTCGCAATGTCCCCGGCACCAATGACTGCCCATTGCGTAATGATTCAAGGTTGTGCATGTATGTCGAGACAAATAAAAAGTGATTGCAATTTCAAGCTGTCTTGATAATGAGATGGGAGGTCGTTGCGACTCTGAGAAGATATGGCGTGTACAACCGTTCCGCAAGAGGAGACGATGGAAAGTATCAATCTGAGCCCTTATGATTTCGTCATCCTCGGCATCGTCGTCCTTTTGGCGCTACGTGGTCTGTGGTGCGGCTTTCTTGGGCAAGTGGTGCCGTTGCTGGCACTCTATCTCGGCTATCTTGCCGCCGGTCGGTATCATGAGCAACTCCTGCCGTTTCTGCAGGAGGTATCCAACGATCCCAAGGTGATCTTTCTCAGCGCCTATGCCATCCTGTTCGTTGCTGTTTTTCTCATTGCAACGCTTGCCGGCAAAGGACTGGCGCTGGTTGTCAAAATCACCGTCACCCCTTGGTTCGATCGACTCCTCGGTATGGCGCTCGGTGTCGCCAAGGCCTTGATCATCGTCGTGCTTCTGCATATTGTACTCGGAACATTGTTGGCACCGGAAAACGATATGCTGCGGGCCTGCCGGACCTGCCCGACACTCAATAATGTTGCCGAGATGACCAAGCAGGTGATCCGGGACGAACGGATTCGTGAGTCGCTCCAGCAGAATACACCGGCGATCTCGCCTGAGTTTCTCAACGGGTATCTGCAACCGGAATCATTTGCATCACCCGGTCGGCACGACGTCGCCGAGTAACCAACGGCCGGGCTGTATTCGATAACGACGGGATGAGCCGTAAACGCACCAGGGCCGGATCACCGCTTTCCTATCGGCAACGGACATATCGAGGCTTGGTTGATCCCGGGGGACTTGTCGCAACCGAAGTGCGGTTGCGAGAAACCGACCTGCAGATTCTTGCCGACACCAATGTCGGCAGATTGGCCTCGGAGTTGGTGGCGCGCTATCGATTGCAGGTTGAAGACTATATCGCTGGGCACGCTGTTTTTGTCGAGTCGCTCGTACCGCTCGCCGATGATCCGCTAGCCCCGCCGATCGTCAGGCGGATGCTTGGCGCCGCCATCGGCGCCGGCGTCGGGCCGATGGCGGCCGTTGCCGGGGCGATCGCCGAGTATGTCGGCAACGGATTGCTGGCTGCAGGCTGCGCAGAGGTAATGGTGGAAAACGGCGGCGATCTGTTCATCAGCCGGTCGGTGCCCTGCACCGTCGCAATTTTTGCCGGCCGATCACCATTGAGTAACCGGGTTGGCCTGTATTGCGCGGCAGAGCGGATGCCGGTTGGTATCTGCACATCCTCAGGAACCGTTGGCCACTCGCTTTCTTTCGGCGTTGCCGATGCGGTGACGGTGGTTGCGGACTCGGCAACGGTTGCGGATGCGGCGGCAACCCGGCTCGGCAATGAGGCGGGGAGCAACCAGACTCCTGAGGAAGCTGTTGCACAGGTGCTGGCCGTGGCCGAGCAGCTGCCCGGCATTCGAGGAGTCCTGGTGATTTGTGGGGAGGCAATGGGCGCCCGTGGCGATATCGAATTGGTACCGTTGGATTGATGAGCGATGCGCAAGGTAAAAAAGCCGAAAAGAGTCGACAAACGCAAAGTGCAGCGCTGGCACCTTGTCTTTTACCTGCGGGTCTTCGATGGAATAAGCAACCGCATCGTCGGCCATCTTGTTGATATTTCGGCAAAAGGAATGATGCTCGTCGGCGATGCGCCGATCGAGAAAAACCAGGTCCTGGCGCTTCGTGTCAGGCTCCCGAAGGAACAGGATGGGCGCCGGGAAATTTTATTTGAAGCCACCTGTCGCTGGTGTCGCCAGGATGCAAACCCCGATTTCTATATCGCCGGCTTTCGATTGACGGCGATGTCTCCCGATTTACAGGAACATCTCAAGCAGCTCGTCGCCGATTTCAGCATCGAAGAGAGCTTGCGGACGGTCGGCCCGCAATGTCCTGCCTGCAGCCTTACCCATACCAGCGGGAAACCGCTCTAGCCGATCAGCGGTTCAGGGCGCGCCGGGCCTCGGTGAGGAGTGGCTCCCGAAACAATTCGACCAGCTGATCCACATCATCTCGCCAGTCGACGAAGCACGACAGCCCCTGTTCGTCGAGCACCCCGTTTTGCAAAATTGAGTTGGCCGGACGGTGTGCCGGTGTCGGGTATTGCTCGGTGGAGCAGGGCTGAAATGAATGAGGGACTGCCATTTTATCGAGGAAGTAGCAGGCTCCCTCGTACCAGGTACAGAAGCCGTCGGCGGTGGCGTGAATGATGCCGCCCAGAGAGGTGTCGAGCAGGACGGCGATCTGCCGGGCCAGCGTGTGCGACCAGGTGAGTGAGCCGAACTGGTCGTTGACGACGGTGACCGGACGATACCGGTCGGCAAGGGCGAGCCGCAACATGGTCTTCAAAAAGTTCGGACCATGGGCCGAATAGAGCCAGGCGGTCCGCAGGACGATCGCTTCCGGGAGGATTTCAAGAACCGCCCGTTCGCCGGCCAGCTTGGTGCTGCCGTAGACAGACAGCGGGTTGACCGAATCATGCTCCCGGTAGGGCTCGGGAGGCGTTTTGTGGCCGTCAAAGACGTAGTCGGTGGATACGTGAATGAGCCGGCAGCCTGATTCGGCGGCGCATTCGGCGAGGTAGCGGGGGCCTTCGGCATTGATTGCCCGGGCCGTCTCCTGTTCCGTTTCGCAGCGGTCGACCGCGGTGAACGCAGCACAATTTATGACGACGTCCGGCTCTGCCGTCGCGAACTGGCTTTGCAGGCTGTTTTTCTTGCTGATGTCGACAGCTGGAAAATCGACGGCCGTAACCCGGTGCCCGTTTTGCAGTATGGTCGTGCAGTCGCGCCCGAGTTGGCCGCCGCTGCCGATGATAAGAATGTTCATGAATGATTCGTGTGGTTGTTTGCCGGAAATTCCCGTTCCCGGATGATGTCCATGATGTAGCGGCCGTACTGGTTTTTCATGGTATCGTGCGCCAGCGCGGCCAGGTCGTCGATGGTGATATAGCCGAGCTGAAAAGCAATTTCCTCGATGCAGGCGATCTTGAGGCCCTGACGCTCCTGCACGGCCTGAACATAGCTGGCTGCCTGCTGCAACGACTCATGGGTGCCGGTGTCAAGCCAGCAGAATCCACGGCCGAGCGGCTGCACGTTCAAATCGCCGCGGCGCAGATAGGCCATATTGATATCGGTGATCTCCAACTCACCCCGGGCCGACGGCCGCACCTGCTCGGCGATTGCGATGACGTCGTTGTCGTAAAAATAAAGGCCGGGAACCGCGTATTTTGATTTCGGGCGAGCCGGTTTTTCTTCGATGCTGACCACCCGGTTCTGTTCATCGAACTCAACGACACCATAGCGCTCCGGGTCTTTGACCAGGTAGCCGAAGATCAAACCGCCTTTGGTGAGCGTGGCCGATTCCCGGACGATGCCGGTGAAGCCGGGGCCAAAGAAGATATTGTCGCCAAGGATGAGACATACCGAGTCGTTGCCGATAAACGATTTACCGATCAAAAAGGCCTGTGCCAGGCCGTCGGGACTCGGTTGCACCGCATAGCTGATGGACAGACCGAGATGGGTACCGTCCCCGAACAGTTCACGAAAGGATGACAGGTCGTGCGGGGTTGAGATGATCAGGATATCCCTGATGCCGGCGAGCATCAGTACCGATAACGGGTAGTAAATCATCGGTTTGTCGTAAACCGGGATCAGCTGTTTACTGATAACCTTGGTCAATGGATAGAGTCGGGTGCCGGAGCCGCCGGCCAGGATGATTCCTTTCATGATCTTCGGTAACCTGTCGGAAATACTTTGCTGATCAGTTGAGGCAAGGGTACAGTGTACCGCTGGATAAACTGCGCTGACGAGTATAACAGCCTTGACGAAAAAGAAAATGTAAAAACCATGGAACCATCCGCTTCGACATTTGCCACCGGCCAAAACGGCATTTCTGGTGGCCTGGCATGCTTTAAAACCTATGATATTCGCGGCCGGGTCCCGGATGAACTGAACAGCGATCTTGCCCGGCAGATCGGCAGGGCCTACGCGGCGGTTTATCAACCGGCGGCAGTGGCCCTCGGTCATGATATCCGGTTGTCCAGCCCGGAATTGACCGCGGCGGTTGCCCGCGGGCTCAATGAGGCAGGGGTGGATGTCCTGCATTTGGGCCTCTGCGGGACCGAGGAAATCTACCATGCAGCCTTCAGCATGGCCGATGAAGGCGTGGACGGCGGCATCATGGTCACGGCAAGCCACAACCCGGCTGATTACAACGGCATGAAGTTCGTTACTCGGCGGGCCCGACCGGTTACCGGCGAAAATGGCCTGAACCGCATGGGTGCGTTGATTACGTCCGGGCGGCTACCGGAACCGGCGCACCACCGCGGCGGCCAGCGACAGGTCGCAAGTAAAACAGCCTATATCGAGCATCTGCTCACCTATGTCGACACTTCTTCGCTGGCGCCGCTGAAGCTCGTGGTCAACAGCGGCAACGGCTGTGCCGGGCCGGTCCTCGACCTGCTCGAACCGCACCTGCCCCTGTCGCTCATCAAGCTTCACCATCGGCCCGACGGAACCTTTCCGCACGGGGTCCCCAACCCGCTGCTGCCCGACAAACGCGCCGAGACGGCTGCGATGGTTCGTGAGCACGGAGCCGACCTCGGTATTGCCTGGGACGGGGATTTCGACCGCTGCTTCTTCTGGGACGAGACGGGCCGTTTTGTCGACGGTTATTACCTGGTTGGCCTGCTTGCCGGGGAAATGCTGCTCCAGGAACCGGGCGGCACCATTCTGCTTGATCCGCGGCTGATCTGGAACACCCAGGAGCTGGTGACGGCGGCCGGCGGTACGCCGCTTATCACCAGGACCGGTCATGCGTTGATCAAGGAGAGGATGTGGCAGGAGGGGAGCATCTACGGCGGCGAGATGTCCGCTCACCATTATTTTCGATCATTCGGCTGCTGTGATTCGGGGATGATCCCGTGGCTGCTCGTCTGTGCGCTGCTCAGCCGCAGCGGACGGCCGCTGTCGGCCCTGATCGGTGAGCGGATGGAGCGCTACCCGATATCCGGGGAGATCAACTCGGTGGTTGACGATCCCGATGCGGCCATCAAGCGGGTGCGGCAGCATTTTGAAGGCGGCACCATGGATACCATTGACGGTTTGAGTGTTGCCTTCACCGACTTCCGTTTTAATGTACGAAAATCAAATACCGAACCGCTGCTGCGGCTCAACGTCGAAACGCGCGGCGACAGACAATTGCTTGCCGATAAGACTGCAGCGTTGCTGGCACTGATCAGGCAGTCCGCGAGCGGTTCTTGAAACGATTACTATACCCCTGCATGGGTGAAGGGAGGGAACGATGACGACGATTCAACCGGTGATCCTCGCGGGTGGTACCGGGTCACGCCTTTGGCCGCTGTCTCGGGAGATTTATCCAAAGCAGTTGCTCTGTTTGACCGGTAATGCATCGCTGCTGCAAACCACGTTGCTGCGGGTTCGCAGCATTCCCGGGGTGCTGCCGCCGTTGATCGTGGTCGGTGAAGAGCATCGGTTCATTACGCGCAGCCAGGTTGATGAGACCGGTATCGATGATTACACCATCCTGCTCGAACCGGTCGGTCGCAATACGGCTCCGGCCATCAGCGGCGCCGTCGAGTATGTTCGTAAACAGGGGGCAGCGGACCAGGTAGTGTTGCTTGTCCTGCCCGCCGACCATCTGATTCGTGATGAAGCGGCGTTCGTTGCGGCGGTCTCGGCGGCGGCCGCACGAGCCGCCGCCGGGGCGATTGTTACCTTCGGCATTCGGCCGGATCGGCCGGAAACCGGCTATGGTTATATAGAACAGGGGAGTAATGACCGGGTTGCGTCGTTCACGGAAAAACCGTCCCGAAAGACCGCCGAGGCCTATCTGGCAGCGGGCACCTATTTCTGGAACAGCGGCATGTTCGCGTTTTCCGTGGCGACATTTGTCGAGCAGATGCACCGCCACGCCGCCGATATCCTGGCGGCGATGGAGCGCGCTGTCGACGCCGGTGTCCGGGACGGGCGCTTCTACCGATTTGCAGCCGATGAGATGCAGCGCTGCCCTGAGGATTCGATCGATTACGCGCTGATGGAAAAGACCGATAAGGCGGTGGTCGTGGCTGCCGACCTCGGCTGGAGCGACATCGGTTCATGGCAGGCGCTGTACGACGTCCTTGACAAGGATGAAGCCGGTAACGTCAGCCAGGGTGATGTCTTGCTCGAGGATACCAGGAACTCACTGATCCGGTCTGAAGACATGATGGTTGCCACGGTTGGTCTTGAAGACATGCTCGTTGTCGAGACGGCCGATGCGGTGCTGGTGGCGCCGCTGTCACGCTCCCAGGACGTCAAGAAAATCGTGGCCCGACTCAAGCGGGAAGGGCGTGACGAGTTCAAGGTGCATCAAACGGTGCACCGGCCATGGGGGAACTACTCGGTGCTGGCGTTGCAGCCGCGTTATCAGATCAAGCGGATCACCGTCAATCCGGGCGAGAAGCTGTCATTGCAGATGCACCACCACCGCTACGAGCACTGGGTGGTGGTCAAGGGGACGGCCCGGGTAACCAATGGCGACGAACAGGTGCTCGTCTACGAGAACCAGTCCGTCTATATTCCTGCCGGCAACCGACATCGGCTGGAAAACCCCGGGGTTATTCCCCTCGAGTTGATCGAGGTCCAGATCGGTACCTATCTCGGCGAGGACGATATCGTCCGCTTCGACGACGTCTACGGTCGTCACGGTACCTGAAGCGATCAGTTGCCCGGCCGCCTTCGTGCGCCAAAGGCGTCTCAGTTGTCGCGCCGGCCCTGCTGCTCCTTGAATGCTTCGGTATAGCGGCGGAACACCCGTCGTCCCTCGCCCGACATCCTGACGAACTCGATACCGGAGACATACCGGTCGTTCTGCTGTTTCGTATAGGTAATTCGTCCTTCCAGGTCGACCAGATCATCTTCGATGCCGACAGTTATCTCGAGCGTGTCTTCCGATGACAGCGGGTATGTCGTTTCCATCTTTATGCCGTTGAGGCTGACATCCAGTGCCCGGCCCATCGAGTAGCGGCCCTGGACCCGGTCGCGGTCAAGGACAATATAATCAAGCAGATGCAGGGAATCGAGCCTGATGAACTTTCGTTTTTCACCGTGCGCCATGCGATCTCCTTAGCGGTTGAGAGACCCCGGAGGCAAACAGAGGTCGGGAAACAGGCTGTGGATGGCAGACCGCTCGGCCGCAACCACGCCCCGTTCAGTTATCAAGCCCGTTACCAGCCGAGCAGGAGTAATGTCGAAACCGAAATTTTTCGCCCTGGTAGACGCCGTCGCTATGCTGACCGTCTCAAGGCTGCCCTTCTCGGTCAGCCCGGTGACCTGTTTTATTTCCTCCCCTGATCTTTGTTCTATAGGAATTTCTGAACCTTTGTCAAGTTTCCAGTCAAAGGTGGAACTCGGCAGCGCCACATAAAACGGAATTCCGTTGTCCCTGGCAGCCAGTGCCTTCAGATAGGTGCCGATCTTGTTGGCCACGTCGCCGGTATGGGTGGTCCGGTCCGAGCCGACGATGACCAGATCGACCTCACCTTGCTGCATCAGATGGCCGCCGGCGTTGTCGGTAATCAGCGTATGGCTGATGCCTTCTTCCTGTAATTCCCAGCAGGTCAGCTTTGCCCCCTGATTCCACGGTCTCGTTTCGTCGACCCAGACATGGATGTCGACTCCGTCATCTCGAGCGGCGTAAATCGGCGCGGTGGCACTGCCATAATCAACAAAGGCAAGCCAGCCTGCATTGCAATGGGTGAGGACCTGAACCCGCTGTCTGTTCTTTTTCTCCCAGAGAGCGGTAATCAGCGCCTTCCCGTGCTGACCGATGGCCCGGCAGAAGGCTGCGTCTTCATCGGCGATCCGGTTTGCAGCAGCGAAGGCGGCAGTGCGCATTTCTGCAGCAGTACGATGATTTGCAAGCGATGCGAGCACCCGGTCGACCGCCCAGGCGAGATTGGCGGCGGTGGGCCGGGCCGACTTGAGCAGGTTGGCGGCAGCCGTCAGCTCGTCGGCTCGGCGCTGGAGGTCCACCTGCAGGGTGGCGAGATACATGCCGTAGCCCGCGGTAGCACCAATCAGACCGGCGCCGCGGACAAGCATGTCGCGAATCGCTCGATAGGCATCTTCAACAGTGGCTAATCGGCAGGTGACGAATTGATGGGGCAGATAGCGTTGATCGATAATCTCTATCAACGCCGGATTGTCGGGGACCGGCCAGATGGTCCGGTGCGGAACGCCGAATATTTTCATAGGTTTGCTCACGTATGATGTTAGGTGCAAGGTGCGGCAGAACGGTACTACGAACGGGTAATTTCGTCAATGATGACGCTGTCGATACTTTGCCTGCCGGATAGCTGTTATCGCGGGCGGATTTCATCGGAGTTGTCGGAACGACCGGTTCGGTCAATAAAAAATATTTCACAAATGTGCCAATTGTGTTATCTGGAGTAACGTAAAATTGAATATCAGTACAAAAATGTAATATAACAAACCCGCGATCGAACAACCTTTGCTGGAGGAACCCTATGAACTCTGCTGATACCGCTTTCATTCTTGCTGCTGCCGGACTGGTGATGCTGATGACGCCGGGGCTTGCCCTGTTCTACGGCGGCATGGTTCGTGGCAAAAATGTGCTGGGGACCATTATGCAGAGTCTGTTTATGATTTCGCTGATAACCATCGAATGGGTGTACCTCGGTTACTCGATGGCCTTCGGCCCGACCATCGGCGGTTTGATCGGCGACCTGTCCTGGTTTGGTCTTCGGGGCGTCGGCACCGACCCGAGTCCCCATTATGCAACAACGATCCCGCAGACGGTATTTATGATCTACCAATGCATGTTCGCGGTTATCACCCCGGCGCTGATAACCGGTGCATTTGCCGAACGGGTTCGATTCGTGCCGTTTATCCTGTTCAGTGTGCTCTGGACCGTGTTCGTCTATAACCCGGTCTGCCACTGGATCTGGGGAAATGGCGGCTGGCTCGGGGCAATGGGGGTGGTGGATTTCGCCGGTGGTCTCGTCGTGCATGCCACCTGCGGTATGGCTGCTTTGGCCGGGGTGTTGGTTATCGGGGCCCGGAAAGGTTATGGGCGAACCAGTTTTATGCCGCATAATCTGCCGATGACCGTCACGGGAACCGCGCTCCTCTGGTTCGGCTGGTTCGGTTTCAACGGCGGCAGTGCACTGGCGGCAGATGCGGTGGCGGCGACAGCGTTCGTGGCGACCCACCTTGCGGGTATGGCCGGCATGGCCATGTGGGTGGTTGTCGAGTGGCTGACCCGCGGCAAGCCGACCACCCTGGGGGCGGCATCGGGAGCGATTGCCGGCCTGGCGACCATTACCCCGACGGCTGGTTTTGTCGGGCCGAACAGCGCCATTCTGATCGGTATGCTCGGTGGGGCGCTTTGCTTTGGCGCGGTGTATCTGAAGACGCGGCTGCAGCTTGACGATTCGCTCGATGTCGTCGGTATCCATGGCGTCGGTGGCCTGCTTGGCACGTTGTGCCTCGGGGTATTTGCCGGTACAGCGGTCAATCCAGGCGGTGTAGACGGCCTGTTGGCAGGTAATCCCGGTCAATTAGGTCTCCAGGCTGTCGGCGCGGTTGTGGTAAGTGTGTACGCCTTTGCAGTCAGTTGGGTTATATTCAAGGCTGTCGATGCCACCGTCGGTCTACGGCTGACTGACGAGGCGGAAGTGGCCGGCATGGATTCCACCGAGCACTCGGAGTCGGCGTATAATGTGCGGTAAGCCGGGACCGGCTGCTACCGATGGAGACCATGTTGTGCGGGAGTGAAGATAAACAAAAAGAGGTCTTTGATGAGAAAGATAGAAGCGATTATTAAACCGTTCAAGCTCGACGATGTCAAAGATGCGCTCAATGAAATCGGCATCAAAGGGATGACCATCACCGAAGTGAAGGGATACGGCCGGCAAAAGGGGCACACCGAGATCTACCGCGGCGCGGAGTATGTGGTGGACTTCATCCCGAAGATCAAGCTGGAGGTCGTCGTGCCGGCTGACATTGCCGACCAGGTCGTGGAAAAGATCCGGGAGGCGGCCAATACCGGCAAGATCGGCGACGGGAAAATCTTCGTCATGCCCATAGAGCGGATTGTACGGGTGCGGACCGGAGAAGAAAATCGTGATGCGGTCTGATAGCCATGGCCAGCCTGCTGAACAGACGGAGAGAGGCGCTCGAACAATTGTGGGCCGAGGGTTTGAGCGGCATGGCGCTGCTACGCGGCCACAGCCGCCTGGCCGACCGATTTATCCTTGATTGTTTTGAGCGGCTCGACAAAGGCCGGATAGCAGACGATGTCGCCCTGGTGGCGCTTGGCGGGTACGGCCGAGAGGAACTCTTTCCGTTTTCCGACATTGATCTGATGATTCTCTATCGGCCCCAGGTGCAGGCTGAAATAGCCGGCCTCTCCGATGCTATCCTCTACCCGTTGTGGGATACGGGATACGAAATCGGGCACGGTGTTCGGACCGTTGAGGAATCGCTGCGTCAGGCGACGGAGGATTTTATCTTCCGGGTGGCGCTGCTCGACGCTCGCCTGCTGGTCGGCAGCGCAACGCTGTTTGCCGAGTTGCTGACCGCTTACCGCTCTTCCTTTGTTGATGGGCACCGCCGGGAATTTGTCCGGATGCTCAATCACTTCAACGCAGAGCGTCGCAATCGGTTTGGTAGCCACGGTTATCTGCTGGAGCCAAACATCAAGGAGAGCAAAGGCGGATTGCGTGATGTCCAGGCGGTGCTCTGGGCGGCGCGAGTAGTCTTCGGCATGGCGTCTTTCGCGGAGATCGTCGACTCCGGTTTTCTGCTCAAGAGCGAAGGCGAGCGGTTTCTTGCCGCCTACAACATGTTGGTGCGGATCCGGAACCGGCTCCATTACCTCAGTGGACGGAAAAACGATCAGCTTTATTTCGAACAGCAGGAAGAGCTGGCGGAGGCTTTTGGCTATACCGATGATCAGGTGCGAGGCAATGTCGAGCGGTTCATGCGTGATGTCTATGGCTACCTGCGGACGATAACGGTGGTCGGCGACTTGTTTTTCGACCATGTCAATGAGGTGGTCGGTCTGGACGAGCGCTTCGACGGCCCGGCTGATCGCAGCGTGGAGAAGGGCATTGAACTGCGCGGCGGCCGCATTCATCTGACCGCCACTGCCGACGACCTGGCCGGCAAACCGCATTTGCTGCTCCGCGCTTTTTTTGCGGCGTCCCGTTTTGGCGCCCCGCTTCATCATCGATCGAAGATGGTAGTAACCGAGCATCTCGGTCTGATTACGCCGAAAGTGCGGTCGTCGCCACGGATGGCCAAGCCGTTTTTTGCCGTCTTGATGAATCCGGATTACCTGTTGCCGGTGTTGGAGGCAATGCTCGATACCGGCCTGCTCGGTATGTATCTGCCCGAGTTTGCCCGGGTCGACGCGCTTGCCCAGCATGATGTCTATCATATTTATACGGTCGATCGACATTTGTTGCAGGCCGTCGCCGAGCTGCATCGAGTCGTCGCCGAAGAGCCGGAAATCGCTTCGCTTGCAACTCACCCGCGGCCATTGTGCCTGGCGGCGCTGCTCCACGATATCGGCAAGAACAGCGGGCGGGATCATTCCGACTACGGTGCTGAACTCGCTGCGGTCATCGGTGAGCGGCTCTGTCTTGATGAGGTGGAGATAGCGATCCTGTCGTTTCTTGTCCGATATCACCTGTTTATTCCGGAAACTGCGCTGCGGCGCGATCTTGAAGACCGGAGTTTTGTCAAGCGCTGCGCTGAGCTGATCGGCGACCGCGAGCGGCTGGCCATGCTGTATCTGCTTGCTGTGGCCGACTCTCGAGCCACCGGGCCGTCCGCCTGGAGTGACTGGAAGGCGACATTGATGAAGGATCTGTATCGCAAGGTTGCCGGTTATCTCGACCAGGCCGACGGCGCCGAGACGATTCCGGCTGTGGCGGATCAGCGCTACGAGGAGGGCGTAACCTGGTTGCGCGAACAGGTGGCCATGATGGTCGGAAGCGAACAGGTGCTGATGGATATCAACCTGCTGGCCAACGACTATCTGAGCAGTTTTACTCCCGGTACCGTGGCTACCCATCTTCGCCTGCATCGCGACCGGCACCAGGTCATCCGGCAGAAATCGCTGGTGATCGCCGACGAAGCGGGGGAGCACTGGTCGGTGCTGGTGATGGCGCATGATCGACCGGGCCTTTTGGCGAAGATCTGCGGCGTGATGACACTTAACAATCTGACGGTGGTTAACGCGCAGATTTTTACCTGGCCGGACGGCACGGCCGTCGATATGATCGACGTGCGGCCCGCCGACGACTTTACGTTTGCCGAGTGCGACTGGTCAACGGTTAACCGGCAACTCGATATGGCCATCAACCATCGATTGGAACTCGGCCTGCTGTTGCATGAAAAGCTGAAACAGGTTTCCGGTCGGCGGCTTGAGTTGGCCGGCAGTCACGATTACCGCGTCGAGGTGGAAAACGACAGTTCCGATGATTTTACCGTGGTCGAAGTGTATGCCGCGGATCTGCCCGGCCAGTTGTATCGCATTACGCAGGCCCTTGCCGACCTCGGAATCACCATTCACAAGGCATTCATTGCCACCGAGGTGGGCCAATTGATCGACGTGTTCTACATCCTCGACAAGCGCGGTCGCCGTATCGATGAGCCACGGCTGCAACGGGAGATGGTCAATGGCGTGCTGCGCGCGCTGGGGAGGGTGTGAAGACGGCCTTAAATTTACATAAATGTAATAAAAAATAATTTATCCATTTTTTTGTTGCGCTAATTGTAACAAATTGGTAAATGGCAGAGAACTGATTGCAACGGGATCAGTCCACCATGCCACCAAGAACAAAACAGGAGACAACAGACATGACCAGAGAAGAGATAATGAGGGTGATCGAGGAGAAAAATATCCATTTTTTTCGCCTCCAGTTCGTCGATATTTTCGGTTTCATGAAAAACGTGGCCATTCCGCGAAGCCAGATCGAAAAAGCGCTTGACGGCAAGATGATGTTTGACGGTTCCTCCATTGACGGATTTGTTCGGATCAATGAGTCGGACATGTACCTCAAGCCGGATTACGACACCTTCGTCGTCCTGCCCTGGCGGAACAAGGCCGGAGTTGCCGCCGCCCGGGTGATCTGCGACATTTATATGTCTGACGGAGTCACGCCGTTTGTCGGTTGCCCGCGCGTCAATCTCAAACGGGTGCTGGCCGAGGCTCGTGAGCTTGGTTACACGATGAATGTCGGCACCGAGTGCGAGTTCTTCCTGTTTGAATTTGATGAAAACGACAAGCCGACTACGGTAACGCAGGACATCGCCGGATATTTTTCCCTTGATCCGGAGGATAAGGCCAACGATTGCCGTCGCGAGATTATCGAAGTGCTCGAGAAGATGGGCTTTGAAATCGAGGCCTCCCACCATGAGGTGGCCGAGGGGCAGCACGAGATCAACTTCAAATATGCCGATGCCCTGACCTGCGCCGACAACACCATCACGTTCAAGTGGGTGGTCAAGACCATTGCTGCAAAATACGGCCTGCACGCCACCTTCATGCCGAAACCGATTTTCGGGATCAACGGCTCGGGTATGCACACCAATCAGTCGCTGTTCAATCTCGACGGTACCAACGCGTTTTTTGACGAGAAGGATAAACTGCAGCTTTCCGAGGTTGCCTATCAGTACATCGCCGGGCTGATGAAAAACGCCCGCGGGTTTGCCGCAGTGACCAACCCGCTCGTCAATTCCTACAAGCGGCTGGTGCCCGGGTATGAGGCGCCGGTCTACTCGTCCTGGTCGGCCTCGAACCGTTCGGCGATGATCAGGATCCCCGCCGCCCGCGGTATGTCCACCCGTGCCGAGTTGCGTTGCCCGGATCCAAGCACCAACCCGTATCTGGCGTTTGCAATGATGCTCAATTCCGGTCTGGACGGCATCAAGAACAAATTGACCCCGCAGCCGGCGGTCAATCGCGACATCTTTGAAATGACCCGGGCGGAGATGATTGAAGAGGGTATCACCGTTCTGCCGGGCAATCTGGAAGAGGCGGTCAACGAGTTCAAGAATAACCCGATCGCCAAGGAAACCTTGGGGCCGCATATTTACACTAAATATATCGAAGCCAAGGAAAAAGAGTGGGATTCATACCGCTGCGCCATCTCCCAGTGGGAACTGGATCACTATCTGCGCGTCTATTAAGCAGTACTCCTCCTTCATAAAAACGGCCTGCATGTCCACGGTGACATGCAGGCCGTTTTTTTTGGCACTTGCTCTCGTCCCGATGAAACGGTAAAAGGATTTGCAAACAGACAAGAAGGGAGATCGATGGGGAATTCCGGAAAACGGCACGGGTCGGTACGTCTTGCAGAGACGTACGCCGGATTGATTCGTGACAAACAATGGGAGCACAAATTCGATCAGTACCAGATCTTCCCGCACTGGCAGCACCTGGTCGATCCGGAGATCGCCGCTCACGCCCGTCCCTGGAAAATCGTTAAGGACGTCCTTTGGCTGACGGTAGAAAATTCGGCATGGATGCAGCAGCTCCGTTTCCAGAAGGAGGCGCTCCTGGAAACCGTGAACGCCCATCTGAAAATCGCTCGTTTTTCAGACATCCGTCTGAGCCTGAAGGGCGAGAAAATCGACAGCCGGCAGGGAGCAAGCAAGCCACCTGCCTCGGTGGATTTTGCCCCTCCCGCTGCCGAGGATATCGCCGTCTACCGTGATCAGATCAGTTTTATTAAAGATGAGGCAGTTCGGGAATCGTTGCTGCGCCTCTGGTGCCTGGCCCATTCCCGCCGGTGAGGTAGGTCTGTGCGTTGTGCTCTCGATGGCCGAGAAAGTCCTTGACCGTCAGACAAAAGGGGGTAATGTCTGGTCGTGCGGCCGCCGCAACGGCGCGCCGGTGGCAGTGACGTTCAGACACGTGGTGCGGTGATGATATACGAAACGATTCTCGACTCGATAGGCAATACGCCGTTGATCAAAATCAACCGGCTTAACCCGAATCCCGCGGTACTCGTGGCGGCCAAACTCGAGTCACGTAATCCCGGGGGATCGGTCAAAGAACGCATTTCCCTGTCGATGATCGAGGCCGGCGAGCGTTCCGGAGAATTGAGCAAAGACAAGATCGTGCTCGAGGCGACCAGCGGCAACACCGGCATCGGCCTGGCCATGGTCTGCGCCGCCAAAGGCTATCGCTGCATGCTGGTGATGCCGGAGTCGGCTTCCGTCGAGCGCCGACGCATCATGCAGGCCTATGGTGCGGAAATCCTGTTGACCCCGGCCGCCCGAGCCACCGACGGCGCCATCGAAAAAGCGTATGCCCTGGCGCGGGAATTTCCGCAGCGCTACTTTCTTACCGACCAGTTCAACAACGAAGCGAACTGGCGGGCCCATTACGAAAACACCGCCCCGGAAATCTGGCACCAGACCGACGGCAAGGTGACCCATCTCGTGGCCACCCTCGGCACGTCGGGCACTGTTATGGGGCTCTGCGCCTGGTTCAAGGAGTTTCAACCCCAGGTCCAGGTCGTCGCCGTGGAGCCGCATCTCGGCCACAAGATCCAGGGCCTGAAAAACATGAAGGAGTCCTATCGGCCCGGCATTTTCGATAAATCGATTCCAGCGGAAATCGCCTCCATCGACGACGATGACGCCTTTGCCATGGCCCGCAAACTGGCCCGCCAGGAGGGAATGTTTGTCGGCATGAGCAGCGGAGCGGCGATGCATGCCGCACTGGAACTGGCGGCCCGATTGCGCGAGGGACTGATCGTCGTGCTGCTGCCGGACGGCGGGGAGCGCTACCTCTCGACGCCGCTGTTTACGCCGAAAGAATCGACTGCCGAGGGCAAGAAGCCGAGTCTGCGGTTCTTCAACACGATTACCAAGAAGAAGGAACCGTTTGTCCCGGCCAAAAAGGACCAGGTGACCTTTTATTCCTGCGGTCCCACCGCCTATGAGCCGGCCAGCCTGTCATTGTGCCGGCGCTTTGTCGTTGCCGATCTGATCGTCCGTTATCTTGAGGCACGCGGCTATGACGTGTCCTCCTATATGAACTTTACCGATCTCGACGATAACACCATCGCCGGTGCCGAAAAGGCCGGGCTGCCGCTCAAGGAGTTCACCTCCCGCTATATCGACGGTTTTCTCTCCGATATCGATACGCTTGGCGTTCACCGGGCGACCGGGTACCCGAAGGCCTCGGAGCATGTCCAGGACATGATCGACATCAGCCATAAGCTGATCCACAAGGGGTTCGCCTACGAGAAGCATGGCTCCATCTATTTCGACATCTCCAAGTTTCCCCGCTACGGCCGACTGTCCGGCATCGACCTGTCAAAAATTCAGCTTGGCAGGACGGTGGACCTGGACAACTACGAAAAGGATAACCCCCGCGATTTTACGCTGCTCAAACGCTCAACCCTGTCCGAGCTGAAAAAAGGCATCTTTTTCGAGACCGACTGGGGTAATGTCCGGCCCAGCTGGCATATCGAGTGTTCGGCCATGTCCACCGGTTATCTCGGTGAGACGCTCGACATCCATACCTCAAGCCGTGATCTGATGTTCCCGCACCACGAAAATGAGATCGCCATTGCCGAGGCGCTGACCGACAAGCCGCTTGCCCGGTACTGGCTGCACTCCGAACTGCTGCTCGTTGACGGCAAGAAGATGTCTTCCGAGAATCATAACGTGGTGACGCTCAAGGATCTGCTCGCCCGCGGATTCACCGGTCGGGAGATACGGTTCATGCTTATTTCGGTGCAGTACCGCAAGCCGATCCACTTCTCTCTCAAACGACTGGAAAGTGTGCGCACCGCGCTCAAACGGCTCGATGATTTCACCTGCAAGCTGCTCTGTCTGCCACCCGGCCGGCCACACCCGGAAGTGACCGCCTATGTGTCGGCCATGGAAGAGCAGTTCTACGCTGCCATGGATGATGATCTCAATGTCTCGCTGGCCATGGCCGCCATCTACAATTTCATCAAGAAGGTCAATCCGATCCTGCAGGTCAACCATCTCGACCGGGATCAGAAGAGTTATATTATCGAGAAGCTTGACCGGCTCAACCAGGTGCTGCGGATCTTCAAGCTCAAAGGCTGCCCGCTTGAGCCGGAAATCGACGCGCTCATCCAGTTGCGCGAGAAGGCCCGTGTCGAAAAAGACTGGCAGACCGCCGACCGTGCCCGCAACGAACTGGCCGAACGCGGCATCGTCGTTATCGACACGGCCAACGGCCCGGTCTGGAAAAGGGCTACCGAAACCGAAGAAGGCTAGCCGCCAGCGCCGCCTGATTGCCAGGCGGCATTGAATCAGGTTGCATTTTCACCGTTCTTCGGTAATAGTTTTCCGCCTGACGCCGCCACCGAAGTCGACCCGGCGTCGCTTCTCCCTCTTCGCGCCCGTAGCTCAGCTGGATAGAGCAACGGACTTCTAATCCGTAGGTCGCAGGT
>CAZSOA010000042.1:0-22918 GCA_964608305.1 uncultured Desulfofustis sp.
TTGATTTTGCCGGCTGGGCCGGCCTTGCCTATCTCGGGATCTGTGGCACCGCCCTGGGATTCTGCTGGTACTATCAAGGGGTACAGCGAATCGGACCAAGCCGGGCCGGCATTTTCATCAACCTCGTGCCGGTCTTCGCCGTCCTGCAATCCTGGGTTATCCTGTCAGAATCACTTAAGCCGATGGTAGTGGTGGGTGGCATCCTGGTCTGTATCGGTGTTTTTCTGACCAGCCGGCCCCTCAAGGCACCGTAAACCTCGATAGCACGGAGCGACGGTCGAATTGATTACCGGTTTCCCCACCCGGCCGAGTATCATATATCATCTGGTTGCTCCCGCCCTTCAGTGATTGACAAACGGAGCCATTACCGATTATCCATGTGCTGCATCCGGCGGCACGAAAGCCTTTGAGGGGTGGGGGGGCAAATTCACTATGCGGGCAGTGGTTCAACGGGTTTCACAGGCATCGGTCACGATTGACGGCACAGTCGTTGCCACCATCGGTACGGGCCTGCTGGTGCTGCTCGGCGTGCATCACAACGACTCAGAAACAGACAGCCGCCGGCTGGCCGAAAAAATAATCAACCTCCGGATTTTCGTCGACCAGAACGGAAAGATGAACCGCTCTCTTCGCGACCTCGGTGGGGAACTGCTCGTCGTCTCCCAATTCACCCTCTATGCCGATTGCCGGAAAGGCAGAAGGCCCGGTTATGCCGACGCCGCCCCGCCGGAGCGTGCCGAACCGCTCTACCATCATTTTATCGAATCGACGCGGGCCTTCGGTATCAAAACCGCCACCGGGCGCTTTCAGGCAACGATGCAGGTAACATTGACCAATGACGGCCCCGTGACGGTGCTGCTTGATACCGACACCGGCCTTTCACCACCTCCGACTACACATCTCTTGAGCACATCATGAACGGTATCCCAGGCAACACCTATGTCGGCTTCACCCTGCAGCGCCACGAATGGATCGCGGAACTCGCTTCCGATGTCTACCTTTTTTCCCACGACAGTACCGGTTGTCCTTTGCTGGCCGTCAAAAACGACGACACCAACAAGACGTTTGCCGCCGCTTTCAACACCATTCCGACCGACTCGACCGGGGTAGCCCATATTCTCGAGCATGCGGTCCTGATGGGTTCGAAAAAATACCCGGTCAAAGATGTGTTCGGCGAAATGAACAAAGGTGGCCTGATGACCTTTCTCAACGCGATGACCGGCTCGGATATCACCTATTATCCATTCGCCACTCGAAATCTGCAGGAATATTTCAACCTGATGGATGTCTATTGCGATGTCGTCTTTCATCCACTTCTTCAGCAAGAGACCTTCGAACAGGAAGGCTGGCATTATCACCAGGAAGAAAGTGATGCGCCGCTGGTATTTCAGGGGGTGGTTTTCAACGAGATGAAAGGGGCCTTTTCCGATCCGATTCGGTTGATCTTCCAGCACCTTTTCAGCGGTCTGCTGCCCGGTTCGACCTATGCCCACGAATCGGGAGGCGACCCGAAGCATATTCCCGACCTGACCTACGAACAATTTCTCGCATTTCACCGCGATCATTACCATCCCAGCAACTGCACGCTGTTTGTCTACGGTGACGCGCCGCTTGCCGACGAACTGCATTTTCTCCAGGAGCGCTTTCTCGGCGCATTCACCACGGCCCAACCCCGCTGCCGGGCCGATCTCGGAACCACGATCACAAAACCCCGCCTGATTGTCGACAGATACGGGGTTGAGGCAGGCAACCATGAGGATCGCACCTACCTCGCGGTCGGGACCCATGTCGGCAACGTCGGTGATCTCGAGCGCAATGCATCGTTTCAGATCATTGCCAATATTCTCTATAATTCCGATGGCTCACCATTGAAAAATCGGATCGTGTCAAGCGGCATCTGCAAGGATTTCGGTGGTCTGTATCTCTCCTCATCGTGTTTCAATACGATCATGGTCACCTACCTGATCGGCAGCGACAGCCGCCATCGTGAAACTTTTGCCACCCTGTACCACGATACGCTGACGGAAATGGTCCATGCCGGCCTCGATCGTGATTTGGTTCTGTCGGAGATCAACAAGTACGAATTCAATGTTCGCGAAGATGCCAGTAAGGCACAACGCGGCCTTGATCTGCTCAACAAGGCACTGGTGGCCTTCAGATATGATATCGATCCGTTCGAGGCCCTGAAGACCGAGGCAACATTACGCTCCATCCGCGACAAGGCGCTGTCGGGCCGTTATTTTGAGGACCTGATCAGCGAAGCGCTCATCGACAGCCCGGCAACGGTGACTATCGTTCTTGAGCCCGACCCCGCCAAACTGCAACAATCCGACAGAGAAGAGCGTGAACGCCTCGCTCGTCATGCAGGGCAGCTCAGCGAACAGGATCGCCAAAACCTCATCGACCGGACAGGCGCGCTGCAAACCCTGCAACAAACACCCAACAGCCCGGAAACGCTTCAACTCCTGCCCCGGCTTACACGAAAGGATTTGCCGGTCCACATCGATTTCCACAGGGTTGAGCCGGTAACCATGTTCGGCCGACAGGTATTGGTCAGCGACCTACCGACCAATCATATCACCTACCTCGACATCGGCCTCGACCTCTCTTGCCTGCCACACCGCTATCTCCCCCTGCTCGACCTATTCGGCGCGGTCATCACCGAGATCGGTACCGAACGACTCAGTTTCAGCGAATTTGCGAAACAGGTGGCGACCTATACCGGCGGGCTCACCCATTCGATCAACACCTATTCCCCCTATGCCTCCCCCGAGCACGTCAAATGCCTGCTGTGGCTGAGCATCAAGGTATTACCCGAATACCTCGAACGCGCTCTTGACCTGGTCGCCGAATTATTGACCGACATATCCTTTCAGGATCGCGCTCGTATCCGCGAAATAGTCAGGCGAGAGTTCGCCTGGACCGAGCATGCGGCGCAGAGTGAAGGTTATAACTTACCATCAACCCGGGTGTTTTCCCGACTCAGCGTGGCCGGCAGATATCAGGAACAGATCAATGGCATCACCGCCTACCGCGCGCTGCGAGATCTGGCAGGTAATTACGCGGCACGAGAAGACGAACTGCTTGACGCGTTTTCCACGATGGCGGATATCCTGCTCAATCGTGAGAATCTGGTCGTCGCCCTGACCGGAGAACGTCGCGAGATCGAGCGTTTCGAGACCATCGGCGGTCGATTGGCAAGCGCCTTGTCGGGCAGCACCGTCCACCCGCCGGTTCCCATCCTGACAGAACCGCAGTTGGCTCACCACGAAGCATTTATCACCGCCGCCGAGGTGGTCTTCAATGTCCAGGGGGGGGTGCTGTTCCCGAAACGGGACCGATACAGCGGCGCCTTTGAAGTCCTCAAGACCTATCTGTCCCGAGATTACCTGTGGAACACGGTACGGCAAATGGGCGGCGCGTATGGCTGTTTCACCCAGTTCAACCATATCACCGGCAATATCGCCCTGATCAGCTATCGGGACCCCCAGGTCCGGAAAACCTTCCAAGCATTCGCGCAGGTGCCTGGTGTCGTCAAGGCTATCGACCTCTCGGCATCGTCTTTGGAGCAGTTGATCATCGGTTCGTACAGTGCCTTCGATCCGCACCAGAGTGCCGCCGCCCGCGGGGCAACCGCGCGCAACGAATTTCTCAGCGGCATCAGCGTGGAGCACAAGCAACGGCGCCTGGCCGAGATCACCGCCACCACCGTTGCCGACCTGCGAACGTTCGCCGATGATTTCGACGCCATGCTCAAGCAGAGTTATCGCTCCGTGATCGGAAACCGGTCGAAAATCGAGGCTGATCGCAATCTTTTCGACGAGATCAGCGATCTTTAGATGTCAGACGGTCAGGGTCGGCAGGACTGCAGCCATCACGGGATAGCCGGTGGGTAATGCAGACCGCCCCGGTGCCAGAGCGCATTCAATCCCCGATCCATCCGCAACGGTGACTGCTGGCCAACGGTCCGTTCATAGATCTCGGCGTAATTGCCGACCTGCTCAATAATCTGGTAAGCCCACCGGTCCTGCAGCCCGAGTCCCCGGCCAATGGCTCCGGTCGAACCAAGGAAGGAGCGGATGCGCGGATCGTCACTGTCGACGGCGGCGGAAACGGTGGTGCTGCTCAACCCGTATTCCTCGGCGGTCAGCAGGGCGAATACGGTCCACCGGACGATGTTGAACCAGCCGTCATCCCCCTGTCTGACGATCGGCCCGAACGGCTCACGGGAAATGACCTCAGGCAAGACCATGAAATCATCAGCGCGATCGAACGATACGCGCAACCGGTGAAGCCGGGATCGATTGCCGGTAAGGACATCGCAACGACCACCGACGAATTCTCTGGCGGATTTTTGCAGCTCTTCCGACTCGACGACCCTGATGCGGATATCGTGTTCCCGGAAATAGTCGTCGAGGTGAATCCGGTCCGTCGCCTGCTTCTGGACGCAGACGGTTGCGCCTTCGAGTTCCAGTGCGCTCTTGATCCCAAGACGTTTTCTCACGAGAAAGCTCTGTCCGTCATAAAACGCCGCGGTGGCAATATGCGCCCCCATCGCGGTATCCAACGTCAGGCTCCAGGGGATCGGCATCGAGAGCACATCGACTCGTCCGGAAAGAAGCGCCGTTGCATACGTGGTTTCGTTCACGGACAGGTATTTTACCTGGTCGGCATTACCGAGCGTTGCGGCGGCAAGGGCTCTGCAGATCTCCACATTGAATCCGTGCCACCGACCCATTTCATCAGGATTCGAGAAGCCGGGAACCCCCGCAACAACCCCACAATGCAGCTGCCCTCGTTGTTTGATCGCATCCAGGGTAAAGGCCTCTGCGAAACCCGAGATCAAAAACATCATAAGCGGCACGGCAAGCAATTGGCAAATGCTGCCTCTCATCAACCACTTCCTCCTTGCAACAGGGTAACGGGATAGGACAGAAAACGGTCGTCATCTCTGCTGGCATGACAGATCCGGGCCTCCATGGTAACAATAGCGCACGCCACTGTCCACTCGATTTACGTTTTTCATAAACTCCGGGCGACAAGGATCGCCACTGTTCTCGTGATTGTCGAAATCCGCTGGAACCGTCGGCGCGAACCGCTCTTTACAAAGCACGGCTGCTCAGGTAAAAGCTTCCGAGATTGCCGTTTCGCTATCCTAATCATTTTCACTCTGCAGCAGAGCATGGCCACGAGCGCCCGATACGTTGCCATCGAGACCCTGTTTCGTCTTGATCGTACAAAACATCCGGGGACCCGAATCTTTCAGGGTGTTGCCGATCTCTCTCAACTCGATCGGCCTGACCGCCAACTGGCCATGAACCTCGTGTTCGGCGTACTCCGCCATCGCGACCAGCTCGACTTCCTGATCGGCCGGCTCTGCCGCCGCCCCCCCGATCCACAGCAGAGCTGGGTCCGACAAGCACTGTACGTCGGACTCTATCAGTTGTTCTTTCTCGATCGCATCCCACCATTCGCAGCGGTCAATGAAACGGTCCGGGCGATGCAAACCGCCTCACAACCGCAACACCTGCGGGGATTTGTCAACGGGGTATTGCGTACAAGCCTGCGGCGACGTGCCGAACTGCAACCGCTCATCGACCCGGATGGGGCCGGATGCCAGATGTTCAATCATCCATCCTGGCTGACCGAACGTTGGCAGAACCGATTCGGTATGGAGGCCACAGCTGCAATGTGCAGACACAACAACAGCCAGCCGATGCTCGGATTGCGCGTGTGTCGCTCCCCCGGACGTGACGCCTTCCTGGATATTCTTCACCGGGCAGGCATTGCCGCTATACCCGGGGATCTGGCTCCGGATGCGGTACTCCTGTCCGACTTCCAAGGATCGGTTGCGGCACTTCCCGGCTACCATGAGGGGCATTTCCAGATCCAGGATCAGTCAGCTCAACTCGTCACCCTCCTTCTTGCACCGTTCGCAAACGAGCGGAGTTATCTGGATTGCTGCGCCGGTGTCGGCGGTAAGACCACGCACCTGATTGATCTGTTATCGAACCCAAAAGCCACGGTCACCGCCATCGAACCGGATCCGGAGCGATTCCGCTTATGCAAAGAAAATCTCATGCGTATCACCGGCTCGCACCCCCTTTCGTTGCATAATGAGACGCTTCAACGATTTGCCCGCACCACGTCGCTTTTTTTCGACAACATCCTGGTTGACGCGCCGTGCTCCGGGACCGGTGTTATCGGTCGTCAACCTGATATTCGCTGGAACCGTCGCGAAACCGATCTCCTGAAATACCAGCAGAAGCAATCACACCTCCTCGATACTGCGGCAACACTGCTTGCCACCGGAGGTACACTCGTCTACGCCACCTGCTCCATCGAAGCCGATGAAAATGAGCAGGTCATCGCCGCTTTTCTCCAACGGCATCCCCATTTCGCCCTCACCGACTGTCGACCGTTCCTCCCCGAGCCGGCGCGGCGACTGGTCGTGGGTCGGTGTTTTCTGGCGCTGCCGGCCCGTGGTCGTGACGGTTTTTTTGCTGCCCGCTTGACCAGAACCGGTATTGGGTAAGTCCGTTTTTGCTTTACGGGTGACTCGACGGTGCGGTACATTCGCCGTATCTTGTGCCGGATTTTCAACCCGCACGGGCAGCGATGGTCTGCACTATAACAGGCGATCATGGCCGTACGACCATCTCGGTGAACTGCCGGGTGCGGACGGACATCCATTTTCCATTTTCTGAGGTAAAACAAGGCAATGGCGGAAATCAAAAGCACTCTCGATATGGTCATGGAACGAGCTGCTCGGCTGGCCGCCGAGGCTCCGGCAGTATCGATCGACAATACCGTCCGAGAGCAGGGCATGCGGCTGGCGGTCAGTTACCTCAACGGCGAGACGACCGACCTTATGGCGCTGGTTCAGGGCAAGCCACAGCAGCAGCAGATGGAGATTCGCAGCGGCATGGCGACGACCCTGCTGCGGAACATCATCCTTCCCCGCGGCGGCAACCTGTCCGAACAGACCACCCGCAGCTTTACCGGTCTGCTCGAACTCAGCGGCAACGCTCCCGATATCAGCGCCATCTGTTCGGAACTCAAACAGATCCTCGATCAATACAATCGTCATCGCGACCAGGTCAAACAGCAATTCGACGACAGCATGCTCAACCAACTGAAGATGAACCTGCACCAGCAAGGCCTTGCCGTTGACGATCGCACCGCATTGAGCCCGACCATGCATCCGCAATACCAGGAAGAATGGACGCGTGTCAGCGCTGAGTTAAACAGCCAGTACAATCAGGCAATGGATCAGCGCAAGCACCTGATCGCTCAGCGATTCTCCTCCTCTTCTTCCTGATCAGCATGGATCGTGACGATTCGCCCATAGATTACCGTGCCCGACGCAGCCTGATACAAGATCGGCTGAAACGCCGCCATATCGATGCAGTGCTCATCAGTCAACCGGAAAACCGCCGCTATCTGAGCGGTTATTCCGCCATCGACCATGGTATCGGTGAGAGTTCGGGCATGCTCTACCTGCCGGCCCGGGGCGAAGCCACGCTTCTCACCGATTCCCGATTCCAGCTGCAAGCTGAACAGGAAACCGATCTTTCGGTCATCATCTACAAAAAGGGCGTACTGGCACTGCTTGATACACTGCTGCGACGATCTGACTGCCGGCGTCTTGCCTTCGAAAGCCATTACACGCTCCATTCCCTGGCCCTGAAGCTGAGCGAATTAGCCGAAAAGCGCGGTATCTCATTGATCCCGGTCCAAACACTGGTGGAAAAGGAGCGCCTCTGCAAGAGTGCGCGGGAACGCGCGCTGCTGAAACGCTCGACGGCACTTAACGAACAGATTTTCAACAATATCTTCGCCACACTTGTCGTTGGCATGACCGAAATCGAGGTGGCACTGGCGATCGAATCCGCTATGCGGCAGGCCGGTGCGGAAGGGCCGAGCTTTCCGACCATCGTTGCCGCCGGCGCCAACAGTGCCCGTCCCCATGCCGTACCCACCTCCCACCCCATCGGCCCCGGTGAGCCGGTGACCATCGACATGGGGCTGATCCTTGATGGCTATTGTTCCGATATGACACGCTCCTTTGTCCTCGGCGACGTCGATTCCACCTATCGAACAATCCACCGCACCGTCCGGGCCGCCCAACTGGCCGGCACTGCCGCTATCCGTCCCGGTGTGCCGATGGCCGAAGCAGATCGGGCTGCCCGGCAGGTCATCGAAGATGCCGGGTACGGGCAATATTTCGGCCACGCACTCGGCCATGGAGTCGGCCTCGCCGTTCATGAGGCACCCCGCCTTTCACCCCGAAGCCGCCAGAAGCTGCAGGCAGGTATGGTGGTCAGCGTGGAGCCGGGTATTTACCTTCCCGGCTGGGGCGGCGTCAGGCTTGAGAACCTTGTCGTCGTCCAGGAGGACGGGGCGGAAGTCCTCAACGAAGATCGGACCTGGCTCGATCTTTAAAGACGATTCACCATGTTCACGCTCCCCGCTTCCGCTGTCGGTTTTCCCGGTGCCCGTCTTTCACGCTTACGGCACCATAACGACCGGTCACCACGACCCATCCCCAACATGCCGGGATTGTCACGACCGGTTGGATCTCCTGGTGACCGCATCGCAACGATTCGGCAGAACACGCCTTTTTCTTTCAGATCCTGAGAACACATCATGCGACAATACGTTATAGATGAGCTGACCCCCTTTGAACAGGACAACCTCGATTCCTATCTGAAGCGAACCCTGCACCAGGGTCCCATGGCCGGCATTTTCTGGCTCGATCTTCCCGATGACCTGCTCGCCGACGCACAACGCGGCCACAACGATTGCGGACCGTTTTATTTCGCCGTGGACCTTGGCCGGGGCAGGCTCTGCTTTGAGTTTCTGGTACGCAGCAAAACCAACCTGCACTGCAGTTGTATCGCCTTTGCCACACCGGCCCAGCGGCAGTTCGTCCTCGACTTTATCGACCGCATGCTTGACGAGGAACGGATCAACGCGTAATTTTGCCTGACGGTTGCGCAACCAACCGGCGACTCAGCCGGTGAGAAGCGTTCCGGCGATGCGAGAAGCAACCGACAGTCGGGCGCCGGGGAAGTTGTCATCGTGAACAGTGAGATTCAGGCAGAACCGCCCCGCCTTGAGGGCGGTAACCCGAAGGAGTAGGCATGAACACCACCATCGATTCGACCCCATCATTTATCGAAGCGGTCTACCGCACGATGGAACGAAATCTGGCCATCATCCGCGAGCGGCTGCAGCGACCGCTCAGCTTTGCCGAGAAAATCCTCTACGGCCACCTGGCCAGCCCGGATACCGCTGAACTGGTATCCGGCCGATCCTATATCAAGACCAACCCGGACCGGGTGGCCCTGCAGGACGCCACGGCCCAAATGGCAATTCTGCAGTTCATGCTGGCCGACAGAAACGAAGCGGCCGTACCGGTCACCGTGCACTGCGATCACTTGATCAAAGCGCAAACCGGAGCGACACCTGATCTTGCCCAGGCGCGCAGTGATAATCGGGAGGTATACGAATTTCTGACATCAGCGTCGAAACGCTATGGTTTCGGCTGCTGGTTGCCGGGAGCCGGCATTATCCACCAGGTGGTTCTCGAACGCTACGCCTTCCCCGGCCTGATGCTGCTTGGCACTGATTCCCATACTCCCAACGCCGGCGGCCTTGGGAGTTTCGCGGTCGGAGTCGGGGGCGCCGACGCCGTTGACGTCATGGTCGGCATGCCCTGGGAGGTACTCCATCCGAAGATTGTCGCCGTGCGACTGACCGGCCAGCTGCAAGGCTGGGCCGCGCCCAAAGACATCATTTTGAAACTACTCGGACTGCTCACCTGTGCCGGCGGTACAAATCGGGTCTTTGAATATATCGGCGAGGGTGCCGCTACCCTGTCGTGCACCGGCAAAGCGACCATCTGCAACATGGGTGCGGAACTCGGCGCCACCACCTCGCTCTTTCCCTTCGATCAGGAAATGGCAACCTATCTTGAGGCGGCCGGTCGCGGCGACGCCGCAGCCTGTGCCAACCGGTATCACCATCTATTGACCGCCGACCCGGAAGTGATTGCCGATCCGGAGGCCTATTTCGACGAGCTTGTCGACATCGATCTGTCAACCCTGGAGCCGCAGATCGTCGGTCCCCACTCTCCGGATCGGATCACACCCGTCAGCAAGATGGCCGAGCGTATCGAGGAAACCGGCTGCCCGAGTGCCATTCGGTATACACTGATCGGCTCATGCACCAATTCATCCTACGAAGACATGGGCCGGATTGCCGCGATGGCTCGACAGATCGCCGCCCGTGGGATACAGCTGAAAACACCGCTGCTGCTCACCCCCGGATCCGCCCAGGTAAAAGCAACCATCGCCCGGGATGGGTTGCTCGCCGACCTCGAAGCGATCGGCGCCACCTTGCTGGCCAACGCCTGTGGACCATGCATCGGCCAATGGCAGCGTGATGATATCAAACCAGGTGACGTCAATACCATCATGACGTCCTACAATAGAAACTTCCCGAAACGTAACGACGGCAATGCCGAGACCTGTTGTTTCATCGGCAGCCCGGAAACGGCTCTGGCCTACGCGCTGTTCGGCACCTTCGATCAGAACCCGTTCACCACCCCCTTAAGCACGCCGGACGGTTCTCTCTTTCTGCTCGAACCGCCCGAGCCGGTGGATAAAACCCCGCCGCTTGGCCTGATCAACAGTGACGAGGGGTTCATCGCCCCGCTTGACGATCGGCACGGCCAGGAGGTGATCGTCGATCCCGACTCCGAACGACTGGCGCTCCTTGAACCGTTTGCTGCATGGGAAGGTGAAGATTTCAAAGACCTGCACCTGCTGCTCAAGGCCTCAGGAAAATGCACCACTGACCATATCTCACCGGCCGGCCCCTGGCTCAGATTCCGCGGGCATCTGGACAATATCTCCAACAATCTGTTCAGCGGTGCGGTGAACGCCTTCACCGGTGTCGCCGGGTCGGGAATCAACCAGATCACCGGCGAGGAACAGACGTTTGGCGAACTGGCCCGTGCCTATCAAGCGGCTCAGGCCGGCTGGGTCGCGGTCGGTGACGAAAATTACGGCGAAGGCTCTTCCCGTGAACACGCCGCCATGTGTCCGCGCCACCTCGGGTGCAAGGCCGTGATCTGTCGATCCTTCGCCCGGATTCATGAGACGAACCTGAAAAAGCAAGGGGTGCTGGCGCTCACCTTCACCAGCACGGATGACTACGAGCGGATTGAACAGGATGATCGTATCGATCTGATTGGGCTGAACGACCTGGCGCCTGGGTCCACTATTACCGCAGTCCTGCATCATCGCGACGGTACCAGCACATCTGTTGCGCTGGCCCATTCACTCAACGATGAGCAGATCGACTGGTTCAAGGCCGGCTCAGCGCTCAATCACCTGCGTGCAACCGAATCGTCCCGAAGATGAGCGAAATCAGCCGAAGGCCTTCAATGAAACGGCACCCCGCTGGTTGTTCCAGCGGTGCGCCCTGACCACGCCGCGCTTGTGCCGCCATGCAGATCGTCACTACTCATAAAAATACCGACTTTGACGCCCTGGCCTCGGTAATCGCCGCGACCCTGCTCTATCCCGGTTCGGTCGGCGTCATCCCGACGGCAGTCAACAACAATGTTACCAGGTTCCTGTCGACCCATAAAACAGCGTTCAATATCATTCTGCCAAGCGAGGTGGACCATGCATCAGTCAGGCGACTGATTGTTGTCGACACCGATCAGTGGCGCCGCCTCGAACGAATGGAGCCGCTGCGTGAGCGCGAGGATCTGGAGATTATTCTCTGGGATCATCACCAGAACGGCGGAGATATCGACGCGGACTGGGTCTGCCAGGAGCCGGTCGGGGCGACGGTGACCCTGCTCGTCAGGGAAATGAAACGCCGGGAAATGGAGCTCAATCCCCTGGTTTCCACCATTTTACTGATCGGTCTCTATGAAGATACCGGGCATCTCAGCTACCCATCGACCAAACCGGAAGATGCGCTGGCGGCGGCGTTTCTGCTGGCCAACGGTGCCGACCTCAATGTCGCCTCGGTCTTTCTCAATCCGCCCTACGAGGAAGTGCAGCGAGACATCTTGTTCACGATGATGCAAAGCACCGAGCGGATCCGGCATCGCAACGATTCCATCGGCATCAACATCCTTGAGCTTGACAAAAAAGTGCCGATGTTGGCAGCCGTGGTCAGCACCTATCGAAAAATCATCAACGCCGACGCCGTTTTCGTCATCTTCGTCAACGACGACCGGAGCAGCACCGTAATCGGCCGCAGCGGCGTCGACCGGATCGATATCGGGGCGATCCTCAGGGAGTTGGGCGGCGGCGGTCACCCGGCAGCAGGATCTGCGACCATCAAGCACATGGACTACACGCCCACTCAGATCAGGGACAAGATCGTCGATTGCATCAAAAACACAAAAACCAACACGGCCACCGTCGCCGACCTGATGTCGTTCCCGGTAACCATCGTTCCCGGTTCCACGCCGATGCACAAGATCAGGGATATCATGGAAAAAGAGAAGATCAGAGGGGTACTGGTCGGCGACGATCGCCATATCGAGGGCATCACCGTTCTCTGGGATCTGAAAAAACTCAAGCGGGACAATCAATGGCGCAGCCCGGTGAAGGCTTTTATGGCCCGGGAGGTGACCTGCATCCCCCCGGATCTGCACCCCTCGGAAGCTGCTCAGTTGATGGTGAAAAAGAATATCGGCCATCTGCCGGTGGTTCATGACGGCACCGTCATCGGGATCGTTACCCGGACCGATATTCTCACCTATTTTTACGGCATGCTGCCCGAATAGCCATTAACCGAGCAGTGAACGACCGGCAGCGGTTGTCGCATACTTACAACGTACCGGACTGTCGATTAACCCATCTTTTTTCAAGACGGTCAGCCGACTACTGACCGTCTTTGCGTCGATGCCGGTGGCGGCAGCGATTTCCTTGGAACCCCAGGGCTTGTCGGCGCCGGCCAACGCTTTAAGAATCTTCTTCTGCTCAGCTGTTAAAGCAACAGTGGTGTTTGTGCAACCGCATGTCATGGATGTCGCTCCTTGTTCTTTTTTTCTTTTTTCTGGCAGGCCGGGCAGAGGCCGATGAATTCCACGCGGTATCCGGTTATCGTATAACCACCGACGGTATCTCCGCTCTCATAACCGGCAAGTGAACGATCGATGGTGATGTTGTCGACCCGATGACACCGAATACAGTAGACATGGTCGTGTTCACCAGGATCATAATCGAATCGCTTCTGCCGACCGCTGATTTCCAACTTGGCAATCAGCCCCGCCGCTGACAGGGTCTCGAGGTTTCGATAGACCGTTGCCAGGCTGATCCGCGGCATTATCTTCTTTACGCGCTCATACAACTCATCGGCACTGAGATGCTGCCTGCTACGGCGCAGTTCTCTGAGGATAATCTCGCGCTGATTGGTCATGCGAAGTGACATAAGGATCCCAATAGTAATTATTATTAATACTACCTGGTAAAGATTTTTGTGTCAATTCCTGCTCGCCGATTATTTGCAGGGAGCGGTTTTCGCTCTATCCTTTCACGTCCGGTGAGACAATAGCGCTTGCCGAAGCGATAGCAACGATGATACATATGATGCCAAACGCAACCGAGAAACCGACGTGCCCGCGGCGACACCTCCCGGCGATACGATCCCCATGGCCCTTCTTGACGTAATCAATCTGCAAAAGCACTACCGTGCAACCATGGCTGTTCGCGACGTCAGTTTCGCCGTCCAGCCGGGAGTCTGTTTCGGCCTGCTCGGTCCGAATGGTGCCGGCAAGACGACCACCATGGAAATCATCGAAGGGATCCTTGAACCGACCGGAGGAACCATCCTCTATAAAGGGAAAGAGCGAAAACCGTCGTTCAGCGAAGAAATCGGTATCCAGTTCCAGCATACGTCGCTGCTCAATTTTCTATCGGTGCGGGAAACGCTGCAGTGTTATCGTGAATTGTACCGCCGGCAGGAAGACTTCAATCTGCTCGTCGAGCGTTGTGATCTGGCAGGCCTGCTTGAGCGGCGCAACAATCAGCTGTCCGGTGGTCAGCGGCAACGGCTGATGCTTGCGCTGGCCATGCTCAACCGCCCTGAGTTGATCTTTCTTGACGAACCGTCGACCGGTCTTGACCCGCAATCGCGACGCTATCTCTGGAAAATTGTCGAAGATATAAAAAATGACGGCAAAACCATTATTATGACCACCCACTCGATGGAGGAGGCCCAGTTCCTCTGCGACCAGATCGCCATTATGGATCAGGGCATGGTCATAGCCGAAGGCAGTCCGCAACAACTGATCGCCGCGTATTGCAAGACCAACACCATTACCCTGTCCCATGCTTCGGTGGCCCGTCATCTCGACTGCATGGACATGCCCTACACCGTCAATGCCGCCTCGGTGGCGATTCAGACCGAAGATGTTGACACCACCCTGGGCCGGTTGCTCTCCTGTGGCATCAACCTCTCAGAAATGACGGTCCATTCCGCCAACCTTGAAGACGTGTTTCTGCAGCTCACCGGCAGGAAGCTCAGGGAATAGGTAGATCCGTCATGAACCTGAGACGCATCTGGATCATGTTTCTGGCAAGAAACAAGGAATTCTTCCGCGACCACGCCGCATTCGGCTGGAATTTCGCGTTTCCGTTTCTTATCATTATCGGTTTCGGGATTATTTTCAGCGATCAGCATATGCAGAAGTTCAAGGTCGGTATCTTTCCGGTTCAGCCGACCACCGATTATTCAGCAACGACGGTTACGCCCACGTTTCTGCAGGATCGGGCGATCACGCTGATCCCGATTGCCGACCGTGATGACGGACTGCACAAGATTCGTCTGCACGCAATCGATTTACTCATCGACGGCGAGGCAGCCGAACCCACCTATTGGGTCAACGATGCCTCACCGAGCGGTTATATCGCCGAACGCCTCTATCTCTCGTCACTCCGGGAGCAGGAACCACCGGCAGTAACGAGACAGCTGGTAAGTGGTGAGCAGGTTCGCTATATCGATTGGTTCTTTCCGGGCATCATGGCCATGAACATGATGTTTTCAGCGCTCTGGGGAGTCGGTTACATCATTGTCCGTTATCGAAAAAACGGCGCATTGAAACGACTGCACGCGACACCACTGACCGCATTCGAATACCTTGGCTCCCAGCTGTTGTCCCGTATCTTCCTGCTGATGTTTACCTTCAGCGTGGTCTGGTTCGGCTGCGATTTGATATTTGATTTTCGCATGCAGGGGTCGCTTGCGCTGTTTTTGTTCATCTTCTTTCTCGGCGGAATGAGCCTCTGCTCCATCGGCCTGCTGTTGGCCGCCCGCGGCACCAGTGAAGAATTTACGAGCGGGGTTTTAAATTTCATCAGCTGGCCGATGATGTTTCTCTCCGAAGTCTGGTTCTCAATCGAAGGTGCTCCCCAGTGGGTGCAGCAGTGTGCCTGGTTGCTCCCCTTGACCCATCTGCTCAAAGCGGCAAGAAAAGTCATGAACGAGGGGGCAGGTTTTCTGGACGTCCAGCTTGAGTGCGGTCTGATGCTCCTGACCACCATCGTTTTTATCGGACTTGCCGCCTGGCTTTTCTCCTGGAACGAATGACGAACAAGGTCGAATCGGTGATTTCACGACAACAACCGCAGTCTGCACCAACAAGCACGCGGCGTGCCGACGACGATCGCGACTGCGGCCAGTATAACACGGCAGACAAGGCTTTGGCGCAACACGGCGACAATCGTTTTGCGCGAACCGAGTTACTGCTCGGCACCGCAGCCTTCGCCCGGCTGTCCGGCAGCCATGTTGCCGTCATCGGTCTCGGTGCAGTCGGCGGTTATGCCGTGGAAGGCTTGGCGAGAGCCGGTGTCGGAGCACTGACTCTGGTCGATTTTGATACTGTTCAGCCCAGCAATATCAACCGCCAGATCTTTGCCCTTGAGTCCACCGTCGGCAGGGCAAAGGCTGAAGTTGCCCGGGCGCGAGTGCTCGACATCAACCCCGACTGCCGGGTCCGGGCGTTCTCCTATTTTGCCGACGCCGAAAGTATCGAGCCGATTCTCAACGGCCGTCCTGATGCAGTCATCGATGCGGTCGACGCCCTCAACCCGAAAATGCAGATCCTGCTCGCCTGCCGGCGTCACAACATCCCGACTTATTCATCGATGGGTGCCGCCCTGCGTCGCGACCCGCTGCAGATCCGGGTTGGGGATCTTTTTACAACGAGGGGGTGCCCGCTGGCACGACGATTGCGCAAACGGCTGCGCAGCGTCGGCATCGACTCCGGAATTACCTGCGTCTATTCGCTTGAACCGGTGGATTTCATCTATCAGCAAGCCGACGCAGAAGAACCCGACGCCACGCCCCTGGCCAAGCGCGGGCGGCGACGCCGAACCCTGGGCAGCCTGCCGACTCTGACCGCCCTGTTCGGCCTGATCCTGGCACATGAAGTCATCACGGCACTGTGCAGAGAGCCCCGATGATCAGAACATTCATCGCCTTAGAACTAGACGAGGCCATTCGCCTCAGGCTCAACGAATTGGGACGAGCGATACCGGCAGCCCGGCCAATCCCTGCGGAACAAATCCACTTGACGCTGCGCTTTATCGGCGATGTCGACGGTGCCTGCCTGCGTGACATCACCGAGGCCTTAACCGAGATTCAAGCTGCACCGCTTTGTCTGACGATCAAAGGCGTCGGTCATTTTCCGCCTCGCGGTATGCCGCGGGTCGTTTGGGCGGGCGTCGAACCTGCCGGCGCGATCACCGGACTGCGCAACCAGATCAATGGGCTTTTACAACGACTTGGCATCCCCCGGGAAGAGCGCAGCTATCATCCCCACATCACCATCGCTCGCCTGAAATCGTGTCCGATCGGCCGTATCGCCGATTTTCTCTCCGGTAACAGCCTGTTACAGTCACCACCTCTAACGCTCGACTCGTTCGCCCTGTTCACCAGCACCCTGACCGAAAACGGCGCCCTTCACCGTAAACTGGCTGCTTATCGGCTGTCTGAACCACCAGAGCGCTAACGCTCCCGCAACTATCGACGCTTCTCAACGGTGCTCCGTCGCCTGCCGGGAAGACCGTGGCCGCCGCCGATACGGCACCTGCAGGATCACCATCGCGCCAAGGATGATAGCGATGCCAGGGAGGACCCGCAGGGCCGGCCACCCACGACCAAGCAACAGATCCAAGAGCAACACAAGAGCCGGGTACAGATACGAATACGCCATGGTACGTGACGGCCCGAGATGCGCAACGCCATATTGCGTCAGATAAAAAGTGGCCACCGTGGTAAAGCAGGCCAGGTACATGATCCACCCCCAGGTCGTCGGAGAGACCGACGTCCAACTCACCGTTGCCAGGGTCAGTCCGCCGATAGGCAGCAGCCAGAGACAACCACTGACGAGAATCCAGTACGTCATAACTTCCAGCGGTTCGCCACGCTGAAGCCGTCTGATCAGCGGTGTATACAAGCCCATCGCCAGGCAACCGGCAAAAAAAATGGCATCCCCGCGGTTCCAGGACAACCGCATCAGCAACTCCAGGTCACCGCGGAAGATCACCCATAGCGCACCGATCAAGCCGAGAACCAGCGCCGCCAACCGTTGCGAGCCGAGCCGTTCTTTAATCAGCAGCGCCGCATATAATGCCGACAACCCCGGGACGAGGGTGAAGAGAACACTCGTATTGAGCGCCGAGGTGCTGCGCAGAGCAAGAAACATGCACCAGAAAAAGATTACCAGGCTGCCACTGATCAAGGCGTACCGAGCAAACGATCGGGCATCGATGCGGAGGCTGTGGCGGACGGCGACGACCGGTGTAAGGATGGTCACGGCGAAGAAAAAACGGACCAGCGTCAAAGCGGCCGGGTCGAGATCGGCAGCGATATGTTCACCGACGGTAAACGACGTCGAAACAAGCGTTGCACAGAGCACCATAGACATGTGGACTCGTCTTGCTGGTACTTTTTTCTGCCGGTCGTCCCGGGTGATTTGCATACTTCTGTCGTGGGCCGCTCTATGGAGATTCGCTTTCCTGCTTACCGAGGGATATCGGTCGGGACGAGCCGCCGATACAACACACCGCTGACGGCGAACAGCAGCGGCACGCTCCAGATCAGGCCCAGGCCTGCCGGGATACAGGAAAGCAGGAAAAGCAGGAACAAGAAAAGATACAGAACAAAGACCTGCCACCATTGCCGGTGAATGATTCGCCGGGAAGCTTCAAGCGCATCCCAAGGGCCGCATCGCCTGGCAACTATCAGCGGCAAGGCGAGAGAATAGCCGACGGCGAGATAAATGCCCGGGAGGATAAACAAGAACAAGCCACTGAGAATCAGCAGCGTTGCCAGCAGCCAAGCGATTACCACCTGGCCGCCGACGGTTGCACCACTTAATGCCGTCTGCCACGAAAAACTCGTGCCACGAGCCCGGCGCACACCGATGTTGAACAAGCCTGCGACGATGATTACGGTCAGGAGCATCTCGAACATTCGTGCAGCAAGCGTGCCCCAGGCGACAGCAGCAGTGCCGCCCCATCGGTCCAATTCCGGCGCAATAAACTGCAGCCCGGTTTCGATACCAACCAGTAGGAAGAGCAAAACCAAGACGCCGCACCAGATCGGTCCTTTGATTCCGGAAACAAGCCCCCAGGACTCCCGCACAATGGCGGCGACTCCGAACGCCCGGAACCTACCATCGCCAACACCTGATTGTTCCGGCAATGCACCGTCTGCAGGTGACAAAATGTTTGCAACCCGCGATGCCGGCTGCCCGGCTGTCGGCTCTTGATCCACCGTATCGAGGTCTGTTTCACGAGCGACTGAATCATCGATTTTTTCCGTCCCCGACCGATTTTCAGCCAGCAGCGCATGCAATTCCTGCTGCAACTGGTGCTCATTATCAGCAGCCTGAGTACTGGCCAACCGGTTTTCGTCAGGCGCTGCAACGGCGATAGCATCGGCGCGAGGCTCTGTCTCCGCAGCAACCCGTTCCCAGGCAACCTGCTGTGCGGAAAGATCTGGAAAATCAGGTTCCTCTGAGCCGGATACGAGCCGGTCCGACTGGTCACCCTGATCAGTCCCCACCGAATGAGCCTGACCGGATCGGTCAGCAACAGCATCATCACTGATGACAATTGTTGGCTCTGATTCCTTGTTATGCTCGACGTCATCCGCGCCGGACGTGCCTTCTTCCGGACCTTCCTGCTCCAGGACCCGATCATCGGCTGCCGGTAACGTATTGGGGTGTGTACGGGATGCATATTCGGCAACCGGCGACTGGCCTGCCGCCGAGGGGATCAGGAAATAATTCAGACAACGCGAACACCGGAGAACCCGGCCGGATAACACTGCCGGTACCATTCCGTGGGCACCGCAATGGGGGCACTTCAGTCGCACATCACCCCCTCCGATCTGCACGTCTCAGACGCCATTCGGATTACCCCGGCAACCGGTAGCGAAAGATGAACCATCATATACCATTTCGTTGCGTTCCACACAATTCAGCCGGCACAAGCCCGGCAAACCGGCTGCGCCTCAATCGTCGTGATAAACGAACTGCTCAAGGTAAAACCGCACCGCGAACACATCAACCGATCAAAAGTCGCCGTGCCTGCAGCACCGGCCGACACGCCCGCCGGGTCAGAAGTGTACAACAACCGCTCGTCAGCGTTCGGATCATCGCCGACAGACTGTCTGATACACCCACAGGTATCCTTTGGGAAATCGACAACGACTGTCTCGGTGATGGGGAACACTTCTTTGCATTGCGGACACCTGACCTTTCTATTGAACAATTCGACATCCGCTCTGCCCCTTAAACCGCAACAGGGACATATAATTTTCATCTTCAACCTCCCTCCATTCCCCGGTATCTCGATTGCCGCAATCGCGGCTATAGGCTATACTAGTCGTGCATTATTAAATGGAAGATCAGTCGAATACAATCTTTTTTTCCCCTTTAGCGCATAGTTTGCTGGTGAGGATTATGCCGGAGATCATCATCATCGTAGCGATTGCCGCCAACGGCGTCATCGGGAAACAGGGCCGCCTGCCCTGGCACTTGCCATCTGATTTGCGGCATTTCAAGGAAACGACACTCGGGTACCCGGTCCTCATGGGACGCAAAACGTTCGAGTCCATCGGCAAACCGCTGCCCGGCCGCACCAACATGGTCTTGACTCGAGACGGGTCTCGAACATTTCCCGGCTGTCTCGTCTTCACTTCCCTCGCGGAAGCTATCGAAACCTGCAGCGACCAAGAAAAACTTTTCATCATCGGCGGCGGCGACATCTTCCGGATCGCTCTGCCGATCACCGACACTATTATCGTGACCGCTCTCGAACGGGACGTGCCCGGCGATGTCTTTTTTCCGGAAATCGATCCGACCCAGTTCACTGTCAGTTCCCGACAGCACTTGGAAAAAGAAGAACCATACGCGATTATTCGTTATGAGCGAATTACCAGCTGAACAGACACACGGCCTTCGAGTCCCGCAATACCGGCAGAGCCCGATCGGCACCACCTGCCTCTGGAGCAGTCTGCGATGATCATCACCGGTCTGCATCACTATACGATGAGAGCTTCAGCCGAGCAGATTGATGTCTGCGTATCGTTTTACACGAGTGTGTTGAACCTACGGATCGGCTTCAGGCCGCCACTGGAAAGCGCCGGCTACTGGCTCTATGCCGGCGACCAGCCGGTTGTGCAACTGATTATCGGTGACGAGGAAGAGCCGCCCCCCTGCTCTGCGCTCGAGCAAATCACCTTTGCCTGCATCAATCTGCCGGTAACGATTCGCCGTCTGGAAGATCTCGGTATCGATTACACGACCAATCATCTTGCAGAGACGGAACAATTCCAGGTTTTTCTGAGAGATCCCCTGGGGCTGGCACTTGAATTGAACTTTGCCTGTGAGAAAATCTGAAGAGGCGCTCCCGGACGCCTGAGCATTCCAGCAACAGCTCCCGGCAGTCACAACGATCGCCGCCAACGCTGCCCCGGACGGTGGTCTCCGGTTATGAGGTCTTGTTTACCGTCAGGATGGACACGGGAGCATGTCGATACAATTTCTCCGATGTCGTCCCGAACAATACACCCTTCAGGTTTGACGCTCCTTTCGAGCCGACAACCAGCAGGTCCCCCTGCTCCTCGTCAACCACGGCAAGGACCTCCTCGAACGGTACGCCCGCCCGGATCACACCACGATGCGAGACATCCTGAGGCAACGCCTGATCAAGCAGTTCCTGCAGCGTTCGACTCCGCCGATAGGTTTCATCGGTGACAAATTTCTTTCGGGAAAAATCACGTCCTTCACGGTGAAACAGCTTCTCAACCGCATCTATCGAGCGACTGTTAATGACATGCACACCAATGATTTCCGCACCCGTCATTGCCGCAATATCCCCTGCAAACGCCAGGACCGGCTCTGAATAGGTAGAGAAATCGATAGCAGCGACAATCCGTTTGATGGTTATCATGGTTTCTCCCTACCCTGCTTACGGCCGAATGTCTCACGGTTTCTGACACTGAAAACCGGCACCGGCGAATGCCTGATGACTTTTTCGGCGTTGTTGCCCAGCAAGGTCCTGCCGATATTATTTTTCCCCTTGTTGGCAAGCACCACCACATCGATATGATGGGTGGAGATAGCCTGCAAAATAGCCTCAAACGGTACGCCCACCTCGACCACAATCGTTGCATCGAGCTGCTCACCCGGAAACACCTCTGCGATCAACGCGTTGATACGCTGCCGCCGATCGTTTTCGGCCTGCTCGAGAAAATCATCCACCGTAACGACTTCAGGATAAAAATGACTGACTGTCGAGACGGCTTCCACATCACGCCGATTGATAACATTGAAAATAATCAACCGTGATCGATACCCTCTCGCAAGCATAACCGCATAAGCAATCGTTTCCCGGGAATAATCAGACAAATCAAGACATGCCATGACGGTGTTCACCGTAACCATTTCCTGCTCCTCTATTCCAGTACCAACGATTTTGACACGCTGCCTCCGTCTGTAACAGCCAGCCCACCCATAACCGACACCGGATGTCGCCGCAGATCGAAGCGCTTCCCTGCACAAGCAGTTCCCACCAAACAACAAGAGCGACGTTACCTGATTTTCTTTCTTAAGACCAGTGGAAATGACGACACGAGACCGGCGCGAGGATCATTACCCGACACCTTGGCTATCGAGAAACCGCAATCTGATAGTGAGTGTTGCACGGAGTACAAAAGCGCGATACAGTCGTTTGCATCGGCCATCCTGACCAGTGGCGGTGCCGTTCAGGATGGCACCGGTCGGCGCGATGGCACGCCGTGCCATCGCGGATCGTCGATGAAGCGCTGTCCCGGTTTAACCGAAATGCAGTTGGAGGCTGTCATGGAGAAAGGCTATTCCCTGCAGGTATTCAAAGGAGACTTTTTTGGCGGCCTGACCGCCGGTATCGTCGCCCTGCCGCTGGCACTTGCCTTTGGCGTGGCCAGCGGCCTTGGGGCAGTCAACGGGCTCTATGGCGCAATCGCACTTGGACTGCTGGCGGCCCTCTTCGGCGGCACATCTTCGCAGATATCCGGCCCAACCGGTCCGATGACCGTCATCATTGCCGCCGCCATCACGTCGTTTGCCGGTGACATAACCGCAGTTTTCGCGGTGATTTTTCTTGCCGGCATACTGCAGATCGTTCTTGGCTTTCTCAAGGTCGGCATTTTTGTTCGTTACATTCCCTATCCGGTCATCTCCGGGTTCATGAGCGGTATCGGCGTCATTATTATCCTGCTGCAACTGCACCCGTCGCTGGGCAGTCCTGCCGTCGGTTCTCCGCTGGCTGCCGTATTGGGCCTGCCCGATGCCCTTCGTTCCTTCAGTTCGACAAGCCTGATGCTGGCC
>CAZSOA010000043.1:0-17390 GCA_964608305.1 uncultured Desulfofustis sp.
TCAAGAAGGCTCACGAGGCCCTGCGGGCGAAAGAAGAGAAGATGCAGGGGCTCTTCCGGGTCGCACCGATCGGCATCGGGGTTTCCGTCAATCGGGTACTCACCGAAGTCAACGATTATCTCTGCCGGTTGCTTGGTTATCAACAATATCAGCTGGTCGGTACCAGCTCACGCCTCATCTATCCCAGCGAAGAGGAATTTATCAGCGTCGGTCGGCAACGCCGCATGCAGATTGAAAATTACGGCAGCAGTGTTCAAGAATGCCGCATGCAACGCAAGAACGGCAGCATCGTCCATGCGCTGATCAACGCCATTCCGCTTGACCCCCATGACCTCGAGGCCGGCATCATCTTTACCGTGCTTGACATCACCGAACGCAAACAGGCGGAACAGGCCGTCAAGAGCCACTCAGCCACCCTCAATGCGATTTTCAACAGTGCCCCAAGCATTCTTGCCCTGGTAGACCGGGACGGCAGAATCGACAAAATCAACCAGCGCGGCCTGGCATTCTTCAACTCCGACCACCAGACCGCCACCACACTGCTCTGCGGCCCGCTCTTCGGATGCATCAACAGTTTGGGTCCCGAACCGTGCGGGGAGGGCCCGCACTGCCCCTCCTGCCCGGTCCGCAAACGTTTCGCCGATACGTTTGCCACCGGCAGAGCGCATCATGAAGAGGAAGGGAAGATGATACTTGTGCGCGGTGAACAACCGGTCACGTATCACCTGCTCATCTCCACGTCGGCCATCACCATCGACCATGATGAGCGGGTGCTCGTCTCGATCACCGATATCTCCGAGATAAAGCGCAAAGAAAACGAACTTACACGGCAGCAGATTGCCAACGACAAACTCGAACAGCAGTACCGGCAGGCCCAGAAGATGGAGTCGGTGGGCCGGCTGGCCGGCGGCATCGCTCACGATCTGAACAATCTCCTGGCGCCGATCCTCGGCTACAGCGAAATGCTTACCGCCAGCCTGTCGGAGGCCGATCCCCGCCGGTCATCGGTTGACCAGATCCTCTATGCCGGCCAGCGGGCTCGCGATCTGATCCGGCAGATGCTCGCATTCAGCCGCAAACAGACGCTGACCTTCTCGACAATCGATCTGAACGAGCTGCTTTCCCAGTTTCATCGGCTGCTGCGCCGCACCATTCGCGAAGATATCGACATCGAGTTGCAGCTCGACGAATCGTTGCCTGCCGTGCGGGGAGATACCGGCCAACTGGAACAGGTTATTTTGAACCTGGCGGTCAACGCACAGGACGCGATGCCCGGGGGCGGGGTCCTGCGATTTATGACCGCGACCGCAGACCTTGACGAGACGACGACAGCAGACCAGGAAGTACTGCCGGCCGGCCGATACGTTCAGCTCTTTGTCAGCGATACCGGGTTGGGAATGGACAATGACGTCTGCGGTCAGATCTTCGAGCCGTTTTTCACCACCAAGGACCAGCACAGCGGCACCGGCCTCGGCCTATCGACGGTCTACGGCATCGTCAAGCAGCATCAGGGCGCAATCGAGGTAGCCAGCGAACCGGAGCGAGGCACCCAATTCACCATATATCTTCCGGCGAGCACCGAAGGCGCTGTTTCAGCAACACGGCAGCAAGCGGTACCGGTCCCCAATCAACACGGCAACGAAATTATCCTGCTTGCCGAGGACGACAATCATCTTCGCACCATGGTCGACACGATCCTCCGGCAGTATGGCTACACCGTTCTTTCGGCAGGAAACGGCAAGGAGGCGCTCGAACTGGCAGAAGTGTATCCCGGCACTATCGACCTGCTGCTGACCGATGTCGTCATGCCGGAAATGAACGGCAGGGATCTCCATGAACAGATGGCCGTCCGCCACCCCTCAATACGATCGCTCTTCATGTCCGGTTATACGAGCGACATCCTCGAAAAAGACCTGAACACGGACAAGCCATTCGACTACCTGCAGAAACCGTTTGCCGTCAAAGACCTGCTCAACAAAATACGCACCGTGATCGATCGTCCGACCGGCGCCCCCTGATCCGATCACCAGCAGCGCGGTTCAGCACAACGATGGTCGGTCACTGCGGCATGCGTAGGCTGAGCATGCGGTTGATCAGCAGCCAACCGACACAGGTCAGCGACGCCGAGCCCAGCGCGAGCCAGCCGAGTGTGGCAACCTTATCCTGCCAGCCAAGAGAAATGACCCACATGGAACAGGCGCCGACGACGAAATAGAGAAATACCATCAACGACGACGCCGAACCGACGTCATGCTGCACCTGTTCCAGAATCAGGTTATTGCTCGGCGGCCGGCCAAAGCCGAAAAAGAAAGTGAGTAGCCACATCGGCGCGACCAGCCGGTACGGCTGCGGGATCGGCGCAACGAGAAGCAGCAACGAACAGAGCAACACCCCGCCATAGCTGATCGGCAACAGCCGCCGCAACGATACCCGTTTTATCAGGCGGGAGAAGACCAGTGGAGCGATCATGAAGGCCGACGCGTTGAAAGCGAAAAAATAGCCGTATTGCTGCTCGCTGTACCCGAGGTCGGTAATGAAAATATCGGAGGACACGGCGATAAACGCAAAAAACGGCACCCCGAGAAACGAACAGGCCAGGGTGAGCAGGAAAAACGGGAGGTTCCTGATCAGCCGCAGATAATTCCGATAGACCGACCAGATCGGTTCCCGGAGCGGCTCTTTGAGCGACTCGCTTAACCGCAGCACTCCTGCCGCAGCCACTCCCCCCAATCCAGCCTGGATAACAAAGACGAGGCGCCACGAATAGGTTTCGATAACCCAGCCGCCGATGATCGGGGCGATCATCGGCGCGGCAGCGACGATAACCCCTAACTGCAAAAAAATCCGCTGCCGCAACCGACCGTCGAAACGATCCTTGCAGATGGCAAAGGCGATCGAAGATGCGGCGGCCGCCCCTGCCCCTTGGAGAATACGCGTAACAATCATCGTGGTGACAGCGTCGGCCAGCGCACACAGCAGGCTGGCGCCGATATAAAGTGCCAGGCCGGCCAGCAACGGCGGCCGCCGCCCGTAACGATCGGATAATGGGCCATAGATCAACAGCATCAGGCAGTAGGCGACCAGGAATCCGACCAGCGTCAGGTTGACCGTGGCCAATGGCTGCTGCCACGACTCGACGAGTAACGGAATCGCCGCGAGGTACATATCCGTCGACAACGGCGGAAAAGCGGCAAGCAAGGCCAGGAGGCCGATCAACTGTTTCATGGCGCGGCAGTCACACAAGGGCGTATTCGGAACGGCGCTGCGTCCCGGCGGCATCGTTCATCTATCGGCGCTGGCTACCTGATGGTGCTGACCCGCTCGAGCAGGGCCCGGGCCTTTTCGAGGGAATGGGCCGCATTGGCGTGATCGGGATCGAGGCGCAGGGTCTGTTCCCAGGAGGCAATGGCGGCATGGAGATCCTCCTCAACGAAAAACCTGACCCCTTCTTTGAAATATTCCTCGGCTTTCTCTTTGAGAGCCTGTTTGGTCACGGCAACTATCTGCGGCAGGCCATCGTAGGGTCCTTCGACCTGCCGGAACGCCTCCAGCGCCTCAAGAAAGCGCCCCTGATCCAGATACTCTTTCCCCTGCTGAAACAGCCGGGCATTGGTCAGGGCCGCTTCACGGATACGGGTCTGCTGCTTCTGCGCTTCAATCTCCAGCAGCAGGTCCTTGACGTTGCGGAAATGGGGATCAACCATGGATAAGGTCTCGATGGCCTGCTCGTACTCACCTTGTTCCCGCTGCTCACGGGCAAGAGCAAGCAGCGAACGATTAAGGATATAGGAGGCCTCCTGATCGCCGGGATGGTTGGCAAGAATCGTCCGGACCAGCGGAATAACCGCTGCAAACGCCTCATCGCCGAACATCTGCCGAGCGATGCGGATGTCTTTGTTATAATCCTGTAACACCGATGAAAAAAACGAATCGAGATCGACCAGCGAGATCACGCGGCCGTCCGTCAATTCGTCTTCCCGTCCGGCATTGGAGAAATGCTGCACCGCAAAGGAAAACGTCGGCGATCCATAGGTTATCTCAGCGATGCCGGCATAGGTATCACCCGGTAGAATGGTGTAATCGATAAACCGGGCTGCCTGATACCGGTTGCTCAGATAGTCGAGGGCCACGCCGTTATCCGGATCATGGCGAAGCGCCTCGATGAACGCGCGACAGGCCTCGGCTCCCTTTTTCTGTTCAAACAATGCCACGCCCCGCCCGGCATGCTCGGCGGCTATCTCGCGCATATGTGCGGTGATCTCCACCAGTTGCTCTTTTACCTGCATTTCGGCCCAGCGCCAGTAATCCAGGGCCCGGTGGTAGTTACCGACGTCCGCATCGGCTCGTGCCTGTAATTGCCCGGAAACGGGGAGCGGCGGCTCCGGGGCGACCTCGTCCACGACATCTTCCCGGGCGTCGCCGATCCGCTGATCGGTCAATGCTGCACACCCAAACAATATCGTGACCACCGGCAGCAGACAACAAAACATCCTGATGATTTTAAAGACATGAACCAAGCGCTCACGACCCTTGATTTTCTGCGGGGTCAACGGCTGCGTCTCGGCAATGTCGTTAAGAGCGACACCACTGTCACTGCCGACGACAATCTCACCGGCACCGGCCAGACTATTCAACGACGAGGCCACATTGACACTGTCCCCGATAACCGTATATTCCATCTTGGCTGGAGAACCGATGTTGCCCGCCACGACAATGCCCGAGGCGATGCCGATACCAACGGCCGGCAACAAAGGATTGCCGTTCCCGGCCGCACGTGCCAGTTCTTGCTGCATCTGCACCGCCGCCTCGACACAGCGTCGCAGATGGTCCTGCTGGGTAACCGGGACACCGAAGACCGCAAGCACCGAATCGCCGATAAATTTGTCGACATAACCGCCGTGTCGGACGATCACGTCGGTGGCAATGGCGAAGAACTCGTTGAGCTTCTCCACCACTTCCTCCGGCTCACGGTCTTCGGCATAGGCGGTAAACCCGCGGATATCGGCAAACAGGATCGAGGCCTCGCCCCGCTGCCCTTTGAGCCAGCCCTGTTCAGGGCTCTTCGTGATCAATTCGAGCACTTCGGAGCCGACGTATTTGCCGAACGATTCCCGGATCACTGCCTGCCGGGACAATTCGCTGCCCATATGGTTGAAGGCCGCCCCCAGGGTTCCCAACTCATCGTTCCGACTGCTGTCAACCCGATACTCATAATTGCCCCGGGCGATCTGGGCGGTCGCCTGAACGAGTGCCGAAATCGGCCGGGTGAAACGCCGGCTGTATACGACGGCGGCAATCATCCCGAGAAAGATGATGATCAGCATCGCCCAGACGAGAAACGCCCGCTCGTCGACAAATAATTCCCTGATGAAATCCACCGACAGCCCGACATGAACCTCGCCAAGCTGTTTTTCCTGAAACAGGATCGGCATACTCAAATTAAGGACCCGGGTGCCATCGGACATCGGATAGTTGAAGTAGGTAACAGCACCCTGGCGCACCGGATCGTCCGCCTTGGCAAACGGTTGAAACGATTTGCCGATCAATCCATGGTCGGTATGCGCCTTGATGATGCCGGCGCTGTCGACAATCAGCGCATAGTGATGTCCATCCACTGAAACCACATTGTTGACCAGCGTGCTGAGCGCCAGCATATCGTCGCTGAGCAGGGGGACTTTGGCGTTGTCGGCAATATAGCTGACACTGACCGAACCGAGCTTGACGATATGCTCAAAGAGGTTGTTCTGTTGCCGCTTCATTATCACGTAGCTCAACACCGTTATCGAGACTGCCAGCACCACCATGGTCGCCAGGGAGAGCTGGAGCCAGATCGGAATGCGGGGGGACGGAACCGGATCGTTGTGCACCTTATATATCCGCCTGCTGGAGATTGCGCGTCACTTGCATACAGTCTGCCATCGGTTACGTACCGGCCGCCGAGCGCCGGCATCGACCCACCGAGCTAGATCAAAAGAACCTGTATCATAGCACGATCGGCCAGCCACGCAAACGGTTGAACTCGCCATCATGTATTGATCCTGATTCAGGCATGATTGCGCAGTTTCAGTTCGATTGGATGGGGATTGAGATAATATTGCTGTTTGAGGTATGGCTCGTCGTATTTGCGAATGTAATGGTTAAACAACGTGAGCGGCACCACGAGCGGCACCAGATGGTCACGGAATCGCTCGATGATCTCAAGTAGTTCCTGCTTTTCATCGCGACTGAGCTGCTTCTTGAAATAACCAAGCATGTGCATCATGACGTTGACGTGTTTTTTCACCGTCGGTTTCAGTTTCATCGCCGCCATCAACGTCTGTTGGTAAGCGGCGTACAACGCTTCCGGCTGCGCCGCACCGGCCTGGGCCGCCAGCCGGCCGAGTTCACGGTACAACTGCTCACTGTGCGCCCGCAACAACAGCTTGTGTGCGGTATGAAACGCTACCAGGGCGGCGGCGTTGCCTTCGGCATGCGCCCTTCGCCAGCGTCGATAGACAAACACCGATTCGATAAAATTCTCGCGCAGAACCAGATCGTGCAGGCGCCCTTCCTCCTCGACCGGCAGCCAGTCGAAATGATCGATGAACGCTTTGGCGAACAGGCCGACGCCGGCCGGGCGGGGCACGCCGTTGTCGTCGTAGACCTTGACCCGTTCCATACCGGAAGACGGCGATTTACTCTTGAAAATAAAACCGCACAGATCTTCTTTTCCCAACTCCCGCACCCGGCCGGCGGCCCAGCGATTCATCCGTTCGGTATGATCGATTCCGGTCCTCACGGTAACCAGGCGCGGCGCCGCCGGGTCACCGATCAGCCGCATCGCCTCCCGGGGTACCGGCAGGCCGCACTCGACTTCCGGACAGACCGGCACAAAGGTAAAGTAGCGGCCAAGCATATCGGTTATGTAACGATCATGCTTGTGGCCGCCGTCATAACGAACCTGATTGCCGAGCAAGCAGGAACTGACGCCTATTTTGATAGTACCGTTGTCTTCTGTTGCCATCTGATCGTCCTCTGTGTTTGGGTGGACAGGAACAGGCGCATAGAACGTATCATAACACCGAAACATCGCCTTGTAATGTGCTGTTCGGCGATGGCGCGCGATACCGGGGGGCCTACCATGGAGCGAAGAGACAACGATATCGAACGCCGCAGCCGCTTGGTCAGCGGCGGCTGGACCGGTTCCGGCCCGGTGGTCTACTGGATGTCCCGTGACCAGAGGATCAATGATAACTGGGCGCTGCTCAAGGCGCAGCAGGAAGCGATGTTGCACGACCGGGGACTCGTCGTCGTCTTCTGCCTGGTTGACGATTTTCCGCACGCCGAGCAGCGAGCGTATCATTTTCTTCTCACCGGCCTCGCCGAATTGCAGCGCGGTCTGGCTCAGCTCCAAATCAGTCTGGTGATGGTGCACGGCGACCCGGCCGAGGTTCTGGTCCCGTGGCTGCGGCAGATTGATGCCCATAGCCTGATCGGCGATTTCGATCCGCTGCGGATCAAGCGCCGGTGGCAGCGGCAGATCGCCGCCGCCGTGGACCTGCCGTTTTACGAAGTGGACGCCCACAACGTCATCCCCGCCTGGATCGCCTCGACCAAGAGGGAATATGCCGCCGCCACCTTCCGACCGAAATTCCGGCGCCTGGTCGATGATTTTCTCACCGAGATCCCACCACCGATCAGGCATCCGTCAGCAAGCGGCGTTATGGCTCCACCCATCGAAGTGAATCAGGTACTGACCCGGATACACAATCGCCGGGCCGCACCGGTTTCCTGGCTGAAACCCGGTGCGCAGGCCGGTCATGAAGCCATGCGCCGGGCCCTTACCGAACGGCTGCCCGGCTATGCCACCCGCCGCAACAACCCCTGTCTGGATGGTCAGTCCGCCTTGTCTCCCTATCTGCATTTCGGTCAGATCTCCGCACAACGACTGGCCTTGCTGGTCACCGGCAGCAACCTTGCAGATGAGGACCGGCAGGCGTTTCTCGAAGAACTGCTGGTGCGCCGGGAACTGGCCGATAATTTCTGCCTCTATGAAACCGAATACGATCGTTTCTCCGCATTTCCCGAATGGGCCCGCATCAGTCTCGACAAACATCGGCAGGATCGCCGTGATTATCGGTACCGTCTCGATGAGCTCGAACATGCAGCGACCCATGAAGCACTCTGGAACGCCTGCCAGCAGGATCTGGTAAGTTCCGGCAAACTCCATGGCTATCTGCGGATGTACTGGGCAAAAAAAATCCTCGAATGGACGAGCGATCCTGAGGAGGCGCTGGACGCAGCCATTACCCTCAATGACCGCTATTCGCTCGACGGGAGAGATCCCAACGGCTTTACCGGCATCGCCTGGTCAATCGGCGGTGTTCACGACCGCGCCTGGCCGGAACGGCCGATCTTCGGCAAAATCCGCTTCATGAACGAAAGAGGCTGTCGCCGCAAATTTGACGTCGATGCGTATATCGCCGGGGTTGCCCGGCGATAACCAGAAACCGGCGCACACCAGAGCATCGGTAGTCGGTGGGGATGGTCAACATCGATTTTCGTATTCGTTGCCCTTCCGAAAAAAAATAGGAGATAAATTTATCATTATATTACCGTTCCATTACCATTGTTTTGGCCTGTCGGACCCCCTATCGTCTCAGGTAGCCCGGCACATGACGCGCTCGGGAAAAAGTAACGAGAGGTCGAACCATGGCACCGAACCATAAAACATCTGCTTTCCCGGCAGGCATCATCGGCCTGTTGGTACTGCTTGCCTTAACCGCTGGATGCAGTAGCATAGATCTGTCGCCGTATCGGGACCGTACGCCCCGTTTCGATATCATCGAATATTTCTCCGGTCAGACCCGCGGCTGGGGGATTGTGCAGGACCGTGCCGGCAATCTGAAGCGGCAATTTGTCGTCGATATCCACGGCAGGCTCGATGATCACGGCAATCTGGTACTCGAAGAGGATTTTTTCTGGGATGACGGCGAAGTGAGCCGACGGGTCTGGACCATTGCCCGGCAGGACGACCATCGCCTCAGCGGCACCGCCGCGGACGTGGTCGGCACGGCCGCCGGACAATCCGCCGGTAATGTCCTGAACTGGCGCTACGACCTGGAACTGGAGATCGGCACGTCCACCTGGGTGATCCGCTTCGATGACTGGATGTTTCTGCAACCCGACGGCATCCTGCTGAACCGTGCGGAAATGAGCAAATTCGGCATCAGGGTCGGCGATGTAACCATCGCTTTTCAAAAACAACCTCATCCGGAGCGCTTGCCATGAACCTGCCGGCCGCACTGACGCTGCTCCTTGGCCTGCTGCTCTTTTCAGCGGCTGAAGCGACAACACCTGACGAACTGACTCCGGTGGGCAGCGGTGCTGTCCGCTACCTCGGGTTCATCAAGGTCTACGATGCCACCCTGTTCGCTGCTCCCGGCGCTTCGGAAGCAGGCATTCTCAACGCCGGTGAACCGGTCTGTCTGCAACTCGATTACGCAGTCGACGTCCCGGTCACGGCCTTTGTCGAGGCCGCCGAAACCGTGCTCGCCAGACAGCATGACCCGGCCACCCTGGACCGGCTGCGGCCACAGATCGATCTGCTGCATGAGTCTTATCGTGACGTACGCAGCGGCGACCAGTACCGCTTCTGCTATGATCAGCGGCAGCAACAGAGCAGCCTGCTGCTCAATGACGATCTGCTGGTGACCATCGAATCCGCAGACTTTGCCGCCGTCTATTTCGGGATCTGGCTGAGCCCAGAGAAGCCGATCGATGCAACCCTGCGCAAAAACCTGTTTGCCGGCCTGGCACAGAGGCAGACGCCATGAACAGCCTACAACGATTCCTCGATCTGTATACACGACTGAACAACGGCAACCTCGCTCTGTTGCCCCAGGTCTACAGCGCCGATATCCACTTCTGCGATCCCGCCCACGAGATCTTCGGGATCGAGGAACTCACCCGGTATTTCGCTGCCTTGTACCGCAATGTCGGCATGATCGAGTTCACCTTTGAGCGCCATCGACAGATCGACAATGAGGCCTACGTCCAGTGGCTGATGCGTTTTTCGCACCCGCGGCTGGCAGGCGGGCAGCCAATCAGCGTGCCCGGGATCAGTGCACTGCACTTCAACGAATCCGGCCTTGTCGACACCCATCGCGACTATTTCGATCTCGGTGCACTGCTCTATGAACATCTGCCGCTGCTTGGCCGCATCATCACCACGATCAAACGGAGGATGGGCACATGAATATCCTGATCACCGGCGCCACATCGGGCATCGGCCGGCAGTTGGCCGTCGATTATCTCCGCGACGGGCACCAGGTTTATGCCGTCGGCAGGAATACCGGGCAACTCGCCGAACTCAGCCGCCTCGGCGCCATCGGCGGGGCGATCGACCTGCTGAACCGCGACGAGACCCTGGCCTGGTTTGCCGCGCTGGACCGCATCGATATCGCCATTCTCTCGGCCGGTTCCTGCGAGTATATCGACCTGCCGGACTTCGACAGCGCGCTGCTCGCCCGGGTGATGCGCCTCAATGTCGAGACCATGGCCCACAGCATCGAAGGGGTGTTGCCGGCACTGCGCCGCAGCGATTCCCCGCAGTTGGTCGCTATCGGCTCGGCGGCGGCCTACCTGCCGTTGCCCCGGGCCGAGGCCTACGGCGCCTCGAAAGCGGCGGTCGCCTATCTCATCGAAACCCTGCGCATCACGCTGGCCGCCGAGGGCATCAGCGTCAGCCTCGTCTGCCCCGGTTTTGTCAAGACTCCGTTGACCGACCGCAATGATTTTCCGATGCCGTTTCTCGTTTCCACCGAACAGGCAAGCGCAGCGATCCGCCGCGGTATCGCCGCAAAGAAGGCGGAAATACACTTCCCGAAACGCTTCACCCTGCTTATGAAACTGGCCGCACTGCTGCCCCGCGCCATCTGGCTGCGCCTGGCCCAACGGATGAAAAAATCATGAAATCGATCGCCATCATCGGCACTGGCATTGCCGGGTTGACCAGCGCCTATTACCTGTCCCGCCGCTATCGAGTCACCGTATTTGAAGCACATGACTACATCGGCGGCCACACCCACACCGTCGACGTCGAGCATAACGGCGAACAAAGTGCCATCGACACCGGTTTCATCGTTTTCAATGACCGCACCTACCCGCGGTTCATCAGGTTGTTGACCGAGCTGGGTGTCGCCTACCAGCCGACCGAGATGAGCTTTTCGGTACGCAACGATGCCATCGGCCTCGAATACAACGGACATAACCTCAACACCCTGTTTGCCCAGCGGCGCAATGCGGTCAACCCGGCCTTTCTTGGCATGATCGGCGACATCATCCGTTTCAACCGGCAGGTCAGGGCGGATCAGACCGATGATGATCGGCGCACCATCGGCGATTTTCTCGATGACCATCGTTTCGGGAAGCTCTTTGCGGACAACTACCTGTTGCCGATGATCGCCGCCATCTGGTCCATGGGGCTTGATGACGTCCGCGCCTTCCCGCTGCGCTTTTTCGTCCGGTTCTTTACCAACCACGGCCTCTTGAATCTGGTCGACCGGCCGCAGTGGTACACGATCATCGGCGGCTCCCGCTCCTATATCGAGCCGCTGACCGCCCCATTCAAGGATTCAATCCGCCTTGGCAGCCCGGTTCGCCGGATCGTTCGCCACTCGGAGCACGTCGAGGTGAGCACCGGCGAGCAAACCGAGAGGTTTGACGAGGTGGTAGTGGCCTGCCACGGTGACGAGGCACTGGCACTGCTGGGCGATGCCGACGACACCGAACGCGCGGTCCTCGGGGCGATCCGGTTTACCGAAAACGACGTGATCCTGCATACCGACGAGCGTTTCCTGCCCCGTGAAAAACGCGCCTGGGCCAGTTGGAATTACCAGGTGGATCAGAACCGCGCCGACCGCTCAACACTGACCTACAACATGAACATCCTGCAACGGCTGGAAAAACGACATCCCTACCTGGTGACGCTCAATGATGCGGTCGATGAGCGTTTCACGCTCGCCCGCTTCCGCTACCACCACCCCGCCTATGATGCGCAGCTGCTGGCGGCGCAGCAGCGCTGGTCGACCATCTCCGGACACCGGCGCAGCCATTATTGCGGGGCCTACTGGTTCAACGGCTTTCATGAAGACGGCGTGCACAGTGCCCTGCGGGTCTGCGCCGCGCTCGGGGTGACGCCATGAACCAGCACAGCCTCTTTGTCGGCACGATCACCCATCAGCGCTTCATCCCGCGAAAGCATCGCTTCAGCTATCCATTTTTTATGTGGTACTTCGATCTTGACCGACTGGATGAACTGCCGGACCTGCGCCCCTGGTTCGCCATCGACCGCTTCGCATTAAGCCGGCTGCGCCGCACCGATTACCTCGGCCCGGCCGACCAATCACTGGCCCGCAGCGTACGCGCGGCAATGGCCCGGCTGACCGGTCGCCCGGTTGCCGGGTCGGTGACGGCTCTGCTCAACCTGCGTACGCTCGGTCTGTATTTCAGCCCGGTCAATTTTTACTTCGGGCACGATGAAGCCGGTCGTTGCAGCCACCTGCTGGCCGAAGTCTCAAATATCCCGTGGAACGAGCGGCACCACTACGCCTTTTTTCTCGGAGACGGCCATTACCAACCGGCGCATGACAAACAATTCAAAGTGAGCCCGTTCAACCCGGTGGCGCAGCGATATCGCTGGCAGATCGAGCCGCCGACCGATGCGGTGCGAATCGGCATCGAGGTCGCCGATGAGCGCGGCCGGGTTTTCACCGCTGCCCTGAACCTGGCGAAACAACCGCTGACCCGGCATGCCGTGCGTCGCCAACTCATGCGCCGGCCGGTGATGACCGCCGCCGTAGTCGGCGCCATCTATTGGCAGGCCTTGAAACTTTTCAGTAAAAAAGTGCCCTACATCCCCTATCACAAGGAGACGACATGACGACCATCGCCCCTTCTCGCCCGTTGACCGGCACCTTGATTGCCCCGGGATTTCTGCAAACCAGGGCCCGAAACCTGCTTTACCGCTTGTTGTCCGGGCTGCGTTATGGACGGATCATCATCATCGACGAGACCGGCCGACACTGTTTCGGTTCCGAGCATCCCCTGCAGGCGACCATCGTCGTGCGCGATCCACGGACCTATCCGAGCATCCTGAGCGGCGGCTCGGTCGGCGCCGCGGAGGCCTATATCGACGGATACTGGGAAACCGACCGGCTCACCGACCTGATTCGCATCATCACCGCCAACCAATCGCTGCTCCAGACCATGGAAAACCAGTCATCGCTGCTGCTCAGGTTTTTGCGCCGGCTGCGCCATCTTGGTCGGCGGAACGATCGACACGGGTCCAAGGCGAATATCCTTGCCCATTACGATCTGGGCAACGACCTCTATGCCGCGTTCCTCGACCCGACCATGATGTACTCATCAGCCATCTACCCGACCCCCGACGCGACGCTCGACGAAGCCGCCATCCATAAGCTCGACCATATTTGCCGTCGCCTGCAGCTTGGCCCGCAGGACGAGGTGCTTGAAATCGGCACCGGCTGGGGCGGGTTCGCCATCCATGCCGCTTCGCGTTACGGTTGCCGGGTCACCACCACCACCATTTCCGATGCCCAGTATCAGGAAGCGGCGCGGCGCATCGAGGCAGCCGGCCTCAGCAAGCGGATCACGCTGCTCAACCGGGATTACCGGGATCTTGACGGGCAGTATGACAAACTGGTCAGCATCGAGATGATCGAGGCGGTCGGTCATGACTATCATGCCGATTTTCTCAAAAACTGCATGTCTCTGCTGCGACCGGACGGGGCGCTTTTGATTCAAGCGATTACGATCCGCGATCAGCTCTACGAGAGCTACCTTCGCGACGTTGATTTTATTCAGAAACACATCTTCCCCGGGGGCTGCCTGACGACGAACAGCCGGCTGGTGAATCTGCTTTCCCACCATACCGACCTGGTGGTACGCGGCCTTGAAGATTTCGGCATGCACTACGCGCGCACCTTGCAGGACTGGCGCAAACGGTTTCTCGCGGCCTTTGAGCAACTCCGGAACCTCGGTTATGATGAACGGTTCCGCCGGCTATGGGACTATTATTTCTGCTATTGCGAGGGTGGGTTTCGCGAGCGGGCGATCAGCGTGATCCAACTGACCGCCGATCGGCCGGGTAGGCGTTGAGGGAGCTGCCGATGAACACGATCGTCAACCTGCTGTTGTACAATCTCGTCTGGCTGATCTGCGTCCGAGGCGGGAACGGCCTTGCCTGGCTCGGCCTGCTGCTCGTGGCCGGCCACTTCCTGCTGAGCAGGAAGCGAAGGCAGGACGCCCTTCTGGCGGCAGCCGTGCTGGCTCTCGGCCTGCTGATCGACGGGACGCTCAACGCAGTCGGGTTTTTCTTTCTTGGCTCCGATCAGTTCCCGATTCCGCTCTGGCTGGCGGTCATCTGGCTGGCGCTCGCCACGCTGCCGAACCACAGCCTGGCCTGGATGCGCGGCCGGCCGCTGCTCTGCGTTCTGTTCGGTGCCATCGGCGGACCACTCGCCTATTGGGGCGGCACCCGCATCGGTGCGGCGGTTTTCAACTGGCCGCTGACGGAATCGCTCATCCTGCTGGCCGTCATCTGGGGTCTGCTCTGGCCGGCTATTATCTGGATCGGGGCACTGCTTGATACCGGGACGCCGCATCAGAGCAGTAGTATCCGAAGCATCAGCCGATAACGATGCCCTGCGCGTTGCTCAGCGGCGTCGCACCTCGATGAAATCGATGTATGACGTCGCCGCTTCGCCGGTGTTGTCGGCATCGTTCATGACGGCCAGTGTCGCCACCGCGGGCGGCGGCTCCCCGAAGGCCTGCAGATAGTCCCGGTACACATCAACCTCTTCCTCCTGCCACGTGCCGACATGCTGTGGTCCGGAGCGCAATGGGATCATCATCGCCCGATCGGTAAACGGATTGGGCACCGTTTCCTGTTCATCAGCCCGATTCGCCCAGATATAGTTGATGCTGCTGTGCGGCGGATACTGCCCGTGCAGGGCCCGGGCCAGTTCGTATTTGATCCGGGTACCGAAATCCGCCATCTGCGGGTCGTATGCAAAGATGACATAGACCCGCAGCGGGTAATCGTCTCCGGCTTTGCTCCGGTAATTGCCCTGCTCATAGAGATTGTCTACTTTCCAGCGCCAAGTGATGATCGGATACTCAGCCACGGAAAACCGCTGCCGACCGATCAACGCTGATGCGCCGGCATCGCTTGTTGCCTGCAGCACCGAGGTATTTCCGTCAACCACGATGCGGTAGTCGGTATGCCGCTCTATGCCGCGGAAAACATAGGGTTCCCAGCCATCGAGATCCTCGAACTCCTCACGGAACAGAACAGACTCCGCGGCTGCGGTCAGTCCGGTGAACAACAGCACATACAGGATCGGCAACAGTGCCCTTCCGTACAATCGATCGTTTTTCCGCGATGATCCCGATAGTGGTGCAGATGATTTCATAGCGTGCAGCAGAGCAGATTCCCCGATTTCACCGCCGCCAGGCCATGAGCCGGGCAAACAGGTTTCTGGCGAACGGCGTAAGCCGTGTCCGATTGTAGGCATCACCGACTTGCCGGATAGCCTCTGCCCGGGTCGGATAGGGATGAATCGTGTCGGCGATCTTTTTCAACCCCAGCTTATGCTTCATGGCAAGCGTAATTTCCGAGATCAGATCGCCGGCATTGGCAGCGACGATCGTTGCCCCGAGGATGGTGTCGGTGCCCTTGCGCACATGGACCCGTACCAGACCGTCGGTTTGTCCCTCGAGAATCGTCCGATCCACCTGCCGAAATTCCCTGGTAAAGGTGTCGACGGCCAGCCCCTGTTCCTGCGCTTGTTTTTCATAGAGACCGACATGGGCAATTTCCGGATCGGTGTACGTGCACCAGGGAACAATCAGGGAACGTGCGGAGGCGCGCCCGAAGAACAGCGCATTGCGAATGACGATCCGCGCCATGAAATCAGCGGCGTGAGTGAATTGGTACGCCGAACAGACATCGCCGGCGGCGTAGATATCGGGATTGCTCGTCTGCAACCGATCATTGACCGTAACACCTTTGCTGTCAAACGTCACCCCGGCATCATCGAGGCCGAGCCCTTCAACATTTGGTGCGCGGCCGACCGCCACCAGCAACCGGTCGACGAGCAGATCATGGCGAGTGCCGTGGGAGTGGACGGCCAGCCGGATCGATCCCTCATCAGCGGGGCCGATCTGCAGCCGCTCTCCACAGCAAAGCAGTTTAACGCCGTCGACGCGCAACGATTGCAGGACGAATTCAGCGGCATCTCGGTCTTCCCGCGGCAAGATACCGTGCACCGACTCGATGAGCACAACCTCCGCGCCAAACCGGGCGAACGCCTGAGCCATCTCACAGCCGATCGGTCCGGCGCCGATAATCGCCAGCCGCCGGGGTAGTTCAGTCAGCGAGAAAACTGTTTCGTTGGTCAGATAATCGACATCGGCGAGCCCATCGATCGGCGGCGCCGTCGCCCGGGCGCCGGTGGCAATGACCGCTTTGGCAAAGTGCAGCCGCCGCTCCCCGACCGCCACCGTATGACGATCAAGAAAGTGGCCTTCGCCGAGGAAGACATCGACGCCCAGCTCCGTGAACCGCTGCACCGAATCGTGCGGTGCGATGTCGGCCCGCAGGCGCCGCATCCGTTCCATGACCGCGGCGAAATCGATCTGCAGCGTATCCGGCCGTTTTATCCCGAATTGCTCTGCGTTGCGCAGGGCCGCAGCGGCGCGGGCCGCACCGATCAGAGCCTTTGACGGCACACAGCCGACATTGAGGCAATCGCCGCCCAGCAGATGCCGTTCGACAAGGGCAACCCGGGCTCCCAGTCCCGCGGCCCCGGCCGCACAGACCAAACCGGCCGTCCCGGCGCCGACGACAACCAGGTTATAGCGCTCAGCCGGCTGTGGGTTGACCCAGTCCTCTGGGTGAACATGGGATACCAGCCGGCGGTTATGGCCGTCCCACGGTCTGATCAACGGTTCATGCGTTGTGCTGCTCATCCGCCCCCCTTGTCGACATCGGTTGAATCTGAAACGATACCCCGGTCCCCAACCCGGGTGGTGGCAACGAGAGTGTTCAGCGACGTCAGCCGGTTGCCTGATCGTCCGGTACCTGCTTTTCGGGCACGGGATGGATGCCGATCCTTCGCCGATACAGAGCCAATAGTTTTTTGACGGTAATCGGGAAAATTCCCAGCAATGCAAACGACAGCAGCAGTCCCGGCGACAGGATGCCGGACAACGAATCGATTTTCGCGAGTTCTTTGCCGGCATTGACATAAACGACGGTCCCGGCAAGCATCCCTATTTGGGATACCCAGAAAAACGTAACCAGGCGCATCCGGGTCAGTCCCATC
>CAZSOA010000043.1:17400-22831 GCA_964608305.1 uncultured Desulfofustis sp.
GCAGGTTGATCACGAAAAACGGGAAAATGGGAACCAGCCGCAGCGTGAATAGGTAAAACGCCCCCTCCCGCTCGATACCGTTATGTATCGTTACGAGTTTCTCGCCGAACCGCTGCTGGACCCAATCACGCAAAAGAAACCGGGAGACGAAGCAGGCGAGTGTCGCCCCGATGGTGCTCGCAAACGATACCACCACCGTCCCCACGACAAGGCCGAACAATGCCCCACCGGCCAGGGTCATGACCACCGCCCCGGGCAGTGACAGCGCGGTAACCGCAATATAGATACCCAGGTAGCCAGCGATCACACCAAAACGATGTGCCTCATACAGATCCTGAAAGCGCCCCTGGGATGCCTGCAGATATTCGAGAGTGAGGTACTGCTCAAGACCGAGCCAGCGAAATACGACAACACCGACGATGACGACCACGATCAACGCCGCCCTGCCGACCCATGCCTTTTTCAGTGCCGCTGTCATGTCCCGTGCCCTCCGCTGACTGAGCCTGCTGCTACGTACTCACATAGATATGCACTCTACCAGTAATGACAAGCACCGCGGCGCCTGCGCGCCGGTTGAGAAAGGCCGCCCGATCAAAAACCGGTTCCGGTTGGCCTTGCAATATCGACAGCATGCAATAAAGTTGCATCATCACCCGCGGCAGTATTCACCACGCATCGTTTCCGAGGAGGCTATCATGACATCTACACGACTCCTGTTCGTATCCTGTTTGTTCATGTTGTTACAGCCTGCACTGGCTGCGGCCGATGACCGGCCCATCGTCTTTGTCAGCATTGCCCCACAAAAGTTTATCGTGCAGGAAATTAGTGGAGACCTGCTTGCTATCGAGGTCCTTGTCCCACCGGGGGCCAGCCCGCACACCTACGAGCCGAAGCCGTCGCAGATGAAAGCGCTCGCCTCCGCAGCCGCCTATTTTGCCGTCGGTGTCGAATTCGAGGAAGTCTGGCTGAAGCGAATTGCCGGTCTCAATCCGCAGATGGCCATGGTCCACACCGATGCGGGTATCGAGAAACTGGCGATGGCCGAACACCAACACCACGAGCATGACGATCATGCTCATGTCGACGCCCCTGTTCAGGCAGATAGCCACGCAAAAGATGAGCATGCCGGCCACAGCAATGATCACGAACATGACCACGGGGACAAGCACGGTCTCGACCCGCATATTTGGCTGGCGCCGTCGCTGGTAAAACAACAGGCGACAACCGTCGCCGACGCGCTGAACGCGCTGTTTCCGGAGCACGCACCGGTCTTTTCGGCCAATCTTGCTGCGCTTCAGGCGCGCATCGACACCCTTGATAACGGCTTACGGGCTACCCTGGCTGACCGGCAGGGCATGGAATTTCTTGTCTTCCATCCCTCGTGGGGGTATTTCGCCCATGAATACGGCCTCGTACAGATCCCCATCGAGGTGTCCGGAAAAGCTCCGAAGCCGGCACAATTACAGCATCTGATCAGCTATGCCCGGGAGCGCACCATTCGTGTCGTATTTGCCCAACCCCAGTTTTCTACGAAAAGCGCCGAGGTGATCGCCCGGGAAATCGATGGCACGGTCATCCTGATCGACCCGCTCGCCGAGGCCTGGCTGGATAACATGAGTACCGTTGCCGAACAGATCAAAAATGCGGTACAGTGATACCCATGTCTGTTACCAAACCCATTGTCGAGATAAACGATCTCTGTTTCTCCACCGGCGGCCAGGATATTCTGCACAATATCAATCTGAGCGTCTTGCCCGGGGACTTCATCTCCATCATCGGGCCAAACGGCGGCGGCAAGACAACGCTGCTTAAACTGGTGCTCGGCCTGCTCAAGCCGAGCAAAGGAACGATCAGAATCAATGGCGGCCCGCCCGGTGCGGCAAACACGACGATCGGATACGTGCCGCAGCACATCAACCATAACCTTCGGTTTCCGGCAACCGCGCTTGACGTCGTCCTGATGGGCGCCCATCAGCCGAACAGACGATTCTCCGCACGCAATCCGTCGGAGTTGCGACAACGCGCACTGGCTATCCTCGAGCAGCTTGGCGTTGCCGAGTGCGCCGGCCGGAAAATCGTTGCGTTATCCGGCGGGCAACGGCAACGGATTCTCATCGCCCGGGCCCTCGTCTGCCGGCCGGAGCTGCTGGTGCTCGATGAACCGACGGCATCCATCGACACGAAGGGGCAGACTGAATTCTACAACCTGCTTAAAGAACTGAACAAGGAGCTGACCATCCTGATGGTCAGCCATGACCTGCTCGTTGTTTCCTCCTACGCCAAGTCGATTGCCTGCCTGAACCGGTGCCTGCACTATCACCGCTCATTTTCGTCGTCTCGGGACGTGCTTGATGCGTTCTATTCCTGCTCTTGCTCGGTCGAAGAGCTCTGTCCGGTGAGCGTCATAGTCCAGCAACAGCCCTTGAACATCATCCGGGAAGGAGCGCCTCGTGATTGACGCCCTGCAGTTTGAATTCATGCGCAACGCATTGCTGGCCGGTCTTTTGGCCAGTATCATCTGCGGCATCGTCGGGACGCTGATCGTCGTCAACCGGCTTGTCTTCCTGTCAGGCGGCATCGCTCACAGCGCCTATGGCGGGATTGGCCTGGCCTTCTATTTCGGCTGGCCATATATGCTCTGCACTACCCTGTTCGCTCTGGCGTCGGCAATGATCATGGCCGCCGTATCACTTTCGATGAAACAGCGGGCCGACACGATTATCGGGGTGATGTGGGCGGTCGGCATGGCCACCGGTATCCTGCTGCTCGATCTGACGCCGGGCTACAACGTCGATCTGATGAGCTACCTGTTCGGCAGCATCCTCAGTGTACCCCGCTCCGAATTGTTCTCTATGGCCACCCTCGGCGCGGCTATTCTGGGTTTAATCGGTTTTTTCTACCGGGACCTGCTGATCATGTCCTACGATGAGGAATTTGCCCAGGTACGGGGGGTACCGGTACGGGGACTCTATTACCTGCTGATCGGCAGCGTGGCCGTGACCGTCGTTATCGTCGTCCAGGTGGTCGGCCTGATCCTCGTTATCGCCCTGATGACCATCCCGCCGTCCATCGCCGAAAAGTATACGAGTTCGCTGCTGCAGATGATGGCCGCCTCCTGTCTGCTCGGCATGCTCTTTATCACCGGCGGTCTCTGGACCGCCTATCAATTCGACATCACGTCGGGAGCGGCCATTATTCTCGTCGCGGCGCTTGGTTTTCTGCTGTCGCTGCTGATCGATAAGTTCATTGCCGTGCGGCGAAAAAAACACTGGCTGCAGGCCCATCGGCCAAACGGCAGCACCTGAACCGACCATGTGCGAGCGCTGCGATTATCCAAAACTGCTGACAGCATCAGGTCTCGAGGTGACGGAAAACCGACTGCGGATCATCGAGGTGATCGGCGGCAACAGCGCCCCCCTCACTGCTGCCGACGTCTTTCAAACCGTTGAACGGACGCAGCCGATCAACCGGGTCACCGTCTACCGTATTCTCGACTTGCTCGTGCAACATGGTGTCATCGAGCGGATCAACGGTGCACGGGCCGCCCATTACGGACTGGCGCCCAACGAACACCATGTCCGTCACCCGCATTTCTGCTGCAGCCGGTGCGGCACCATCGACTGCCTGACGCCGGACAGCCTTTCCGTCGACGCCGACCAGCTGCGCAAGACGTTTGCCGGCGAGATAGCGCGTATCGAGATTCTCGTCGAAGGCATTTGCAAAAAATGCCTGAAACACCCACTCAACCATAGATAGGAGAAGAGAACCATGGCCAATTGTTGTGACATGAAAGAAGGTGATTTGTTTGTCTGCGAGCGATGCGGTCTTGAATTACGCGTCGCCAAGCCGTGTGCCTGCACCCCCGACGGTAAGGATTCTTGCACGGTTCCGCTGCAATGCTGCGGCCAGGAAATGACTAAAAAGTAAACCGCACCCAGGCACGGCTGCCGGTCATCCCGGCGGCCGGCGGCAATCTTCTTGTTTCATCTCGGCGATCATCCCTTGCATGATCGCCGCCATTACTTACCATATTGGTTGACCGACTCACCTGTTGTTGACGCTTCTGCCGGTCCCCTGCGGAGGTCAGGATACGATGTCTTCTGAAAAAAATGTTTTCGGCATGCCCCTCCAGGTGTGTGGCATTGAGCCGCTCACCGGGTTTCACCGCGACGGCTCCTGTCGGACCGGGCCGACCGACCGTGGCGTCCATGGCGTCTGTACTCTCGTTACCGAAGCGTTTCTCGATTTTTCGAAACGTCATGGCAACGACCTGTCCACACCCCAACCTGAATTTGATTTTCCCGGGCTCCAGCCCGGCGATCGCTGGTGCGTTTGCGCCGCTCGCTGGCAGGAATCATTAGAGCACGACGCGGCGCCCCCCGTTGTCCTGGCGGCCACGAGTGAAGCGGTCCTGCAGACCATCGCCCTGGACGACCTGCTGGCCTATGCAGTTGAAGAAGGCCGCGGCTAACCCGAGCCCAAGGAGGGAACGGTGAACCTGTCCGAATATTTTACAACTACTGCCGGCACCGGAGTTCTCGCCACTGCCGACAGTTTCGGCCGCGTTGACGCGGCGATCTATTCACGACCCCATTTCCTGGAAGACGGCAGACTGGCTTTTGTCATGCGGGATCGGCTAACGCACAGTAATCTGCGGGCCAACCCGCATGCCGCCTATCTCTTTATCGAAGCCGGAGACGGCTATCGCGGCAAGCGTCTATTTCTGGAGAAAACCGGAGAAAGTGAGGATCGCGAGCTTGTCGAGTCGCTCAAACGGCGTGCCTCGTCAGCGCAGGATGATGGCCAGTTGTTTGTCGTATTTTTCAAGATAACCCGAGAACTACCCCTGATCGGCGGTTCCCCGACCAGTTGAGCGGAGGCCGGGGCTGCTGTGAAAGCAAGAGAGCCGTTCCCGGACCATCATGGAAACAACTGACTACGAAATGCTGCTTGTGTTGTTTCGGCAACAACGATTCGGGGTTCTGGCAACCCATGACGACGGCGGTCCCTATGCATCGCTGGTCGCCTTTGATCACAGCGACGACCTCAGTCGCATCGTCTTCGCCACTGACCGGACCACCAGAAAATTCCGCAACCTCATCTTGGACGGACGCGCCGCCCTGCTCATCGATAACCGGAAAAATCGCGACTCCGATTTGCGTTCCGCGTTCGCCGTGACCGCACTGGGCACCTGCCTGGAGATGACGGATTCAGCACGGCAAAGCGCTTTAGTTCCGTTTCTAACCAAACATCCGGATCTGGAAAGCTTCGTTCGGGAACCTTCCTGCGCCCTGGTATCTCTCCGGATCCAGTCGCTGGTACTGGCCACTCGCTTCAGGGACGCCGGCCGGGTCCGCCATCTTCACCCGCCCTACAAAGCCAAGACTGCAGAGCTTGGCGATTCACCCTCCCCCGCCGCCGGTTCTAAGTA
>CAZSOA010000044.1:0-22132 GCA_964608305.1 uncultured Desulfofustis sp.
TTCCTAATCCTGGTGTCGCAGGTTCGATTCCTGCCGGGGGCACCAAGTAACAACATGAAATGCTATGTTTTTTCCTGATTTCAATGCTATTGTTATCGCTTGAAGGCTCTTCGTCGCTTCAAGTGGATTGAAGCAGATTACCGCCCAGGATCAGGAGCGCGTATTGTGCGTCTGGCTGAATCCGTTTGATGTCCTTACGCTGTCGATCACCCAGAATTTTGCAGCGGCGGCGCGCTCCTGATCCTGGGCGATGTTCCCGCGCAGCGGGGACATCAACCGGTTATGCGATCAGGTAAATCATGCAGACAAACGTCTGTGGGTTCCGATACCCTCTGGCCCGTGCTTTGGTTGCCTGTGAGGTTGCTGCTCTGCGTGCCCAGCGCAACCGCTCTTTCACCCGCCAGGCAACAGCTGTGAAGAAGTCCATCGAATTGAGCTCTGGCAGGGCGTTCCATTCATTGCTGATCATACCTCCTGCAGCATGAATTCCTTTATTCTGGAACGGCTCACCGCCGAGATTGAGGAGGAAGTTGCCGGGACAACGGGGCAGGTATGAGGGTGGTATGCTGCTGTCGAATTGAATATAAGGCATAAAACCCATAAAATAGTTATGTGTTTCTTGTAATATGATCTTCGTTGGCTAGTTTAATATTGACTAAAATACAGATAACCCATAAGTTTACACAGGATTATCGTGAATTTTATCAAGTTGGTTGACTATGAAGCATGAAACGTTTTTTCGCAAACACCCGGTGTTCACAGGGGAAGAACTCAACGATCATCTCTCAGCTCTTGGAGCAATAGGCCCCAGGACCCGAGAATCCCTGCTGGAATACCATAGGAAAACAGGACACGTCGTTCCTATTCGCCGGGGATTGTATGCAGTAATCCCAACAGGAGCCGATCCGGTTTCATATCCGGTCGATCCGTTTCTCATTGCAGCCAAACTAACAAAGGATGCTGTGCTGTCCTACCATACGGCTTTAGAAGCCCATGGTTACGCCTACTCCATACGAGAGCATTTTACCTATTCAGCGGCTCGCCCTGTACCCATTCTTCGTTTCCGCTCCCATGTATTCCGTGGAGTTAGATTCCCCAAGGCACTTTGCCATGCTGGAGAAGAAAACATTGGCGTTATCACAGTTGATCGCGTCGGTCTGGACGTCAGGGTAACCAGCATCGAGCGAACGCTGGTGGATGTACTGGATCGACCTGCTCTTTCGGGTAGCTGGGAAGAAATATGGCGTTCTTTGGAGGCGATCGAATTCTTCGACCTCGACAAAGTGGTCGAATATGCCCTTTTGCTCGGTAATGCGACAACGATTGCCAAGGTTGGTTTTTATCTGGAACAGCATCGCGAATCGTTGATGGTTGAAGAGATTCACCTAGGACCGCTTCGTGATCATCGCCCCAAGCAACCACACTACCTGGATAGTTCAAAGAGACAATCAGGGAAGGTTGTCACAGATTGGAATCTGGTTGTCCCTGTTGATTTATTCAACCGGACTTGGGGAGACGTTTTATGAAAATATCTCATGAGAAACTGACAGCTCAAGCGGAAGCAACAGGGTTCAGGCCCGAGGTGCTTGAAAAGGTGGCCCACCTGCTGGGATTGCTCGAAGTTTCTTCCCGTCTTCTTTTGTCCACTCGATCAACTCGCACATCAGCCTCGGTACCTCTTTAGCTTCTGGCGGAGCATGGGAAGCTCCGGCGATAAGAACATTGCTGTTTCGGTAGCTGCCGGCCCACTCGTGGTCGATATCGTGTGATCAGAAGCAACCCTGCGCCGAGCGGTTTTTCCAAAAAATGCCCGGGGTGATTTTCCTCAAGGAATCTGTTGTGCTAGTATAGCGGGAGTATGTCAACTCATGGACAAGAGAGCCTTCATCACTACAAGGGGAGTTTTCCATGGACCCGGTCCAATTATACCATGAAGCCGTAAAGCGCGTTCCCGCCTACCGTTTATTTCTGGAAAAAACGCTCGGCTCGGTGCCGCAGGTCGCCAGTCTCGATGAGTTTGAGCGTTTGCCGTTGATGAGCAAAGCCGACTATCTCTTGCAGCATCCGGTGGCGGAGCTCTGCCTGGACGGTGATCCGTCCTGCGCCCACCTCTGGCTGCGCAGTTCCGGGACCTCGCGGAAACCGTTTTTCTGGCCGCGCCGCTATGAAGACGAGATGCATTTTCCGCAGGGGATGAAGCGCCTGTTTCATGACTACGTTTTACCGGAAAACCAGCCGACCCTGATCATCATCGGTCTTGCCCTCGGGCCGTGGGGTACCGGCATGCAGAGTTCTTTTGCGTTCCGCACCCTGGCCCAGGAATCCCGCGGGCTGGCGGTTGTTTCGCCGGGACTGCAGAACGACAATATCATCGAAGCACTGGAGCGGTTGAGCCCGCATTATCGGCAAACCCTGCTGCTGAGCTACCCGCCGTTTGCCAGAAACGCGCTGGAAGAAGCCGCCCGGCGCGGGCTGGACCTGCCGTCGCTCAATATTCATGTGATGGTTGGCGGCGAGGGTATCACCGAAACGTATCGGGAACGAATGTGGCAACTGCTTGGCCACGATGAGAGCAGGCTCAACAGCGTCTGGTGTCTTTACGGCTCGACCGACTTTGCCAATGTCGGTTTTGAGAACCCATTGACCATAGCTGTCAGGCGGCACCTGGTCCGCCATGGCTTGTGTGAGACAATTTTGGGTGAGGCGGATGTGCCTATGCTGTTCCAGCGGGCTCCCGGTCTCAGTTATTTCGAGGTGGTCGACGGCGAGCTGGTGGTCAGCCGGTTGCAGGGCATTCCCCTGATTCGCTATCGCAGCGGCGATCATGTCCGGATTCTTGAGCGAGCAGAGTTGCTGGAACGCCTCAAGCAGACCGGTTTTGATGCCGAAGCGGCGGTGCGCGCAGCAGGGTTGCCGGTGCCGCCCTGGGAGACACCGTTTGTCGCGCTTTACGGGCGTATCGATCATGCGGTCTTTTTCTATGGTGCGAAAATCACGGTCGAGCAGATCAAGACCGCCCTTGAAGCCCCCTCGCTGTCGCCCTATTTTAACGGCCGGTTTCTGGTGCGCGGCGTCGAGGATGAGTGCGGCAACCCGCAGATCGAGGTGGCGCTTGAAACCAGCGATGCCCTGCAGGCTGCCGATCTCGACGTGGTTGCCGAGCAGCTTGCCTGCGCACTTGAGGCGGTGCAATCCGAGTTTCGCGAAATCCGCAAACTGTCGCCTCTCCACCGCCATCTGCGGGTAGTCGGCGCCGGCCCGGAGACGTTTGAGCTCGGCTGGAAGACCCGTCATATGTGAGTTGGGCGACTGAGCATGGCCGACAGCAACCGTTTCCGTCTGCTCACCACCGTTCTGCTGGCTACCGCCTTGTTTTCGGCGATGGGCGGACCGGCGCTGGCGCCGGCGTTGCCGGCGATTCGTGCGGCGTATGCTGATGTCCATCAGATCGAGTTCTGGACGAAGATGCTGATCGCCGTTTCCGGGCTGTTCAGCGCCGTGGGTGCACCGCTGTTCGGCTGGATCAGTGATCGCTACGGCAGGCGGCGGGCGCTCAACCTGGCGCTGGCCGGTTGGGGGGTGTTCGGTTCGCTTGGCCTGCTGCCGCAGCCATTCTGGGCCCTGCTTGCCGGCCGGGCCGCTCTCGGTCTCTGCCTGGGGGGATTGCTGGCGGCCAATACGGCGATGATCAGTGCCTCGTTTAACCGTGATCAAGGACGGCGGATGATGGGGATGCAATCATCGTTTGCGTCGATCGGCACCATCGTCGCTCTGATTGTCAGCGGCTGGCTGGCCGACCTGCACTGGCGCTTGGTCTTCTCCCTGTTTCTCGCCGGTTTTCTGGTGCTGCCCTTCGGCCTGTTTTGCCCGGAGCCGGGAAAACCGGCTCCGGCGCGTTCCACCCCGAGAACAGACTCGTTCTCGCTTGGCCTGTCGTTGCTGTATCTGTTCGGGTTTACCGGGATGCTCGCCTTTACGATTATTCCGACCCAACTCCCGTTTTTCCTGAAACATCATGATCTGGAATCGGCCAGCCACATCGGCCTGATCCTGGCGATCCTGCCGCTGAGTTCGGCGGTGGCCGGGCGGATCTACGCACGGTTGCCGGCCGCGGCGCAACCATGGCGCCTCTTTCTGTTCGTCGGCGCCCTGATGTTGGCCGGTTTTGCCGCGCTTGCGCTGGCAACCTCGCCTATCGGTCTGGTGGCGGGCCTGATCATAATCGGTGGGGTTTTCGGCCTGGTTATGCCGCATATCAATGTGGTACTCTCTTTCCTGGTTACGCCGGACCGTCGGGGCCGCGCGTTCGGCATCCTGACCTCGTGCAAGTTTATCGGTCTGTCGGCATCGCCGATCGTGCTACAACCGCTGCTGACAGCTTACGGTTACCACGGTATGCTGCTGCGCGCCGGCTGGCTGATAGCTGCCGTGGCCGCCCTGGTATGGGCGGTCGGCACCCTTTTACCCGGTACTCGATCTGCCGGTTCTGTTTGAAGGACACGAATATGAAGATGGATTATCAGCTCTGTTATCAGCGAAATATCGGTCTGTTTTCACCACAGCAGCAAGAGATGCTGCGGGCCGCGCATGTGGTGGTCGCCGGTGTCGGCGGCGTCGGCGGTATTGAGGCGGCAACCTTGGCCCGGATGGGGGTCGGCGCGATGACCATTTTTGATCCCGGCATCTTCGACGAGCCGGACATGAATCGCCAATTCGGTGCGGTGGCCAGTTCCATCGGGCGCAACAAGGCGCTTGCCACCGCCGATCTGCTGCGCGACATCAATCCGTTTCTGGAGCTGACGGCGCTTGATTATGCGCCGCACAGCGATGCGGAACTCGATGGGTTGCTCAGTGGTGCGTCGGTTGCTATTGATGCCATCGATTATCTCGGTTTTGACTACAAAGCCCGTTTTGCCCAGGCGGCACGGCGGGCCGGGTGCTACAACTTCACCGCCCCGATCTCGGGCCTGGGAACGGCTCTGATTATTTTCGACCCCGACGGCATGACGCTGGAACAGCTCTATGATGCCCCTGCCGATAAGACGGCCTGGCCCGACCATCAACTGCCGCTCGATACCCTGCTCGGGCCAGACCGCTTTGGCGGGTTGATTACCGATATGCGCCAGGGGCGGCGCAGCTACCTGAGCAACTGCGCCGGAATCGCCGCGCTCAACGGGGGGCTGGTGGCCGGCGAAATCACGATGCTGCTGACCGGTATGCGGTCGCTGCAGGAGCTGATCTGTGCGCCGCGGGCGGTCTATGTCGATCTGTTGCGCAGGCATTTTGAAATCTTTCGGATGAAAGAGGATTCATGATTATGAGCAAGACCGTTCATCCCCTCGTGCTGCAGGCTCGCTGGCGCTATGTCGATCACGACGGGAAACCGAGCCTGCTCTATTTTGGTGTGCGCAACCCGCCGCACCAGCGCCGGTCGCTGGTGCCGGTCTCCGAGGATCTGGCTCCATTGCTTAAAGACGATGATTGTCAACTGTATGTTCAAGAACTGCAGGAGCCTGTTCGGACCGAGGTGGAGCGTTTGGCGGCGGAGCGTATTCTGGTGGCGCCGGGCAACCGGCAGCAGCTGAAGACCCCGGAGACCATGCAGGTCTGCAGCCGATGCGTGGTCAACGATTATGTGGTGCCGGGCCTGGAGTTTGACGAGGCGGGCGTCTGCGCGCTGTGCCGCAGTTACGAGGTCGGCACGGTGCCGGCTCGATCGCTGTTTGCCACCATATCCACCGACGAATTGGTCGCCACGCGCTCGACGGCGCGGTTTGATGCGATGGTCCTGTACACCGGCGGCAAGGACTCCTCCTACATGCTCTGGCTGCTTGCCCGGAAACTGGGGTTGCGCGTGCTGGCCGCTTTCTGGAACATGCCCTATTGCAGTGACGCCGCGTACGAAAATATCAGGCGGGCCAAGCAGCGCATGGACACCGTTGAGTTTGTCGAATGGACCCTGCCGTTGGCCACCGTGCGCGGGGCGATGCGCGATAAATGGCACCAGCACGGCTGGCCGTGCCTGTGCCCGAGCGCCGCTTTCGCGATGCTCTACCCGTTGGCCGCTCAGTTGCGGATCCCCTATGTCTTCCTCGGCCTGGAAGACGTGCAGACCGCGGTACTCGATTACGTAGTTTGTGCGCCTACCGACGCTTCAGCCCCGCCTCCGTCACGCCGGGAACAGACCCTGGCCTTTCTCGCCGCCCGGGCGCTGCCGCGGCAGCTGAAGCCGACGTTGCGTTGGCCTGACGAGATGAGCAATTATCATGCCGCGGTGCGTAATGCGATGCCTGCTCTCTTTGAGGATCTGGCAGGGATCGTCGAGCAGGCAAAACGTCAGAGCGACCTGGATATTCCGCTGATCTGCCGGTTGGCCACCAATGAGGAATACGGCAGTTGGGATGAAGCACGGCGGATCATCGAAAACGAGATGGGCTGGCGCGCGCCAATCGGCCAGAACAGCCTGCTCCATACCAGCTGTGCGATTGAACCGGTGAAGGACTATCTCCAGTTTCAGCGGTTTCGCGCGATGCGCACCGTCTTTATGCCGCAGTCGATCGTCGAGCTTGGCGCGGCCGTCCACTTCCGCCTGCTGAGCCGGGAAGATGCCTTGAAAGCGGTACCGGAGCTGGGTTACTGGCAGCCGCCGGCCATGCTTTCGACCCTGGTGGACGACCTGCGCATCAGCCGTGAGGAGATCCGTGGTGCCGGTGACGAACTTTCGTTTAGCCTGGCCGAGTGGGCGGCCCGATCCTGATGGTTTCGGTATCGCCTCAACCGGCAGCGCAGGACGCCCGAGCCGATATTACCATCCCGGCCGCAACCATATTTTTCCCGGCGGTTCTCGATTTCGCCCAGTCCCTGGCCGCCGGCCTCGGTTTTGTTGATCGCGAACAGAAGCAGATCCGCCTTGCCCTCGAGGAGTTGCTCTGTTTTCTGAGCAATAACGCCTTTGTCGAGCAGCAGCCCGCGCCGCTGACCATTTCCTTTCACATCCAGGCCGACGGGTTGAGCCTGCGCATCGTCGAACAGGGCGTGCCGCTGGATACGAATAAGCTGCCGACATTTTCCCCGGGAAGCGTCGAAGACGTGCATGAAGGCGGCCTGAGCCTGTTTCTGGCCAGAGGGGTGATGGATGCGGTGTCGTTTGTCAACCGGGGCCGCGCCGGTCTCGAGGTGGTGCTGCTCAAGCGGCGATCCGGCTCGCATATCAGGGCGATCCAGGCGCCGTCGGACCTGCCGGAAAACCGGCCGGAGCCACCCTGCCGCGCCCCCGGCAGGTATCATATCCGCCCGGCCCGTCAATCCGATGCGCTGGAGATAGCGCGCTGCGCGTATGCCGTGTACGGCTACTCGTACGAGGAATTTATCTACTATCCGGAGCGGGTCGCCGAATTGAACCGCTCCGGGCTGCTCCACTCGCTCGTGGCCATCAATGAAGAGCAGATTCTGATGGGGCATTGTGCGCTGAAAATTTCTCCCGACAACCCTGATCATGCCGAATTGGGAGTGCTTATCGTGCGCCCTGAATACCGCCGTCACGGGCTTGGGGCCGCACTGTGGCAGGCGGGTGTCGATCATGCGCGTCGCCTTGGACTTCACAGTGTCCATGTCCGTTCGGTCACCGGGCACCAGGCGTCGCAGGCCATCGCCCGGCAGATCGGTTTCAAAGACTGTGCGTTGTTTCTCGCGCTGTTTCCCCGTGCCGTCGACCTCAGACAATTGGGCGGCCGGCAGCCCGGCAAGATGAGCGGCATGCTGCAATGGATCGGTCTGAAAACGGTGCCGGACCGATATCTGAAGCTGCCTGAGCGCTACCGTAAGATCCTGAACCGACTGTATCGGAACAATGGTATTACCGTCGTTGAGCAGGACCCTCCGGCAACAGCTGGACAGCCCGCATTGCTGCGGATCGAGGAGTTCGACATCTTTAATGTTGCCGTCATGAGCGCCGAATTGATCGGTTCGGACGAGCCGGCGGCAGTTGCCTGGCTGATTTCAGGTCTGCGCCTGCTGTGCCGCAAAAAGATGGACGCTATTTATCTGCTGATCAACCTCATGCAAGAGGGAGCGGCAACACTCGTCGATAGCGCCGCCGACCACGGTTTCATCCTGTGCGGCCTGTTCCCGCATGCCTTCGTCAGCGGCGATGCGCTGGTCATGCAATACGTCAATCTGCCCGAGGATCCCTTTGCCGGCCTGACGGTTCACACCGATGAGGCGGCTCTGCTGCGCGACGTTATCCGGGGCGAGTGGCTCCGTCTTCCCGGCTCCGGCGAATGAGGGCCGCAACCATCAAGGCGGTGTCGGGACGGTCGGCAGGAGCACGTGGCGCCGGCTGCGGCCGTAGCCGGCGATTGTCGTGGTAATGCACCAGTGAATAGAGAAAAAGCACGGCAGAGGAGGCGATAAGCATGAGTGCAGCCGGGGAGAGGCTCTCAAATCTGTTGGACAAAGGCTCGTTTCAGCGTATGGATGACCTTGAGCCGACCATTCACCTGCTCGGTCGAGGGACCGTCGGCGGCCGGACCGTCTATTGTTGTGCCGGCCTCTCCGATGTCCGGGGCGCTGATGTCCGAGAATGTTTTTTGCGAAAAGTCAACTGGCTGGAATACATCCTCGATCACCCGGCGCCGGTCGTCTGGCTCCATGATGCGCCGCCCCCGGCGCCTGGCGGGCGCACGCCGATTCCGGCCGGTTCCGCTGATCTGATCGCTTCGCCCACCGGGGTCGGCCGGGTGTTTTGTTTGCAGGCCCGGCTGCACGGCGTCGTGCCGCAATTCTCGGTGCTGTTCGGCGATGCCGGTGCGGCACAATCGTTTCCGGTCCGGTTGGCCGATTTCACACTGCTCAAGCGCGGCACCCATCTCTGGATCGGCCGTCCCGACGCGGTCAAGCTGATGCTCGGTGAAGGTGCCGATGCCGAGCTCCTCGGCGGAGCCGATATGCATTGCCGAGTTTCAGGCGTCGGCGATGTCTTGTTCGAAGAGGACCACCAGGCCCTGCAGTGGATCACTCGTTGTCTCTCCCTGTTGCCGAGCCGGTCGGGGAAACCGGTGCCGCATTCGGCGCCGCGTCCGCCGCTGGTTTCGGGAGAAGAACTTGCCTCTTGTGCGCCAACCGGTCTCAATACGCCTTTTGCCATGCAGCGCATCGTCGATGCGGTGATCGATGCCGAATCCTGGGTGGCAATCCAGCAGCTTCATGCCGGCGAGGTAATCACCGGCCTGGCACGGGTTGCGGGTATCCCGGTGGGGATCGTCGCCAACAACGCCGAACAACGCGGCGGCCTGATATTCCCGGAAACCTGCCGCAAGATGAACCGCTTTGTTACGTTCTGCAACCGCTACCGGATTCCCTTGTTGTTTCTCGTCGATAACCCCGGGCTGATGGTCGGGAGTGCATGTGAACAAGCCGGCATGCTCAGGGAGGCGAGCGAGTTGCTGATCACCCTTGCCACTATCACGGTTCCGCGCGTCTGCCTGGTCGTTCGCAAGGCATACACGGTCGGTCTCTATGTCATGTCGGGTCCGGGGTTCGAGCCGACCTGTTTCTGGGCGGCGTCCCAGGCATCGATCGCTATTTTCGGGCCGAAGGCCCTTGATTATTTTGCCGCCGACCGCGAGGTTCCCGATACCGCTCGCGACGCTATCCTTGAAATGCGGCGTTATGCGGTCGATCCGGAAAACTATCTGCACAAAGGGTATCTTGACGCGATCGTTGCATTTACCGATTTGCGCGCTGCTATGGAAACGTTCGTGCAGGATCATGCCGGCCGAACGGGATCATGAGGCGGCGCATTACGTGGCGACCCTTCACCGGAGCCGATTTTTCGGGCCGGCGGCAGCGCAATGAGCGCCAGGAAATGACCGGTTATTCACGCCGGTCTATTCGTTTTCAATCGTTTCCCATAAGTGAAGAGTGATGCAGAGCGCAACAAAAACATGGATGGCTTTTGCGGGCTGTTTTTTCGTTCTGCTGCTTGTAATGAAGAACCAAACCTTCTTGTCAACGCATGATGATGTTTGGTTCCCGAAGACCTATCAATCCTATGAATCAATTTTTGCTTGGATTCACTATCGCTACCACGCCTGGAGCGGCCGGGTTCTCATTGACAGTGTGCTGCCGGTAATCCTCGGCGCCCATGTGTGGTGGTGGCGGCTCGGCACGGTTGCTGCCTTTATGGCATTAATGGCGGGCATGTTCGTTGTTGCCGGTCAAACGAAGAAACAGCGTGATTCAAACGGTTATATCATTGTTTTGTTTGCATTTTTTGCAATTTTTGCTACAGAAAAAGAAGTCCTTGCCTCGGGTGCTTTCTGGGCTACCGGCTCCATGAACTATTTATGGCCTGCGGCATGCCTTGTAACAACTCTTGCCGTGGTGCTGCAATCACTCGATGACCAACCTGTTCGTTGGTATCGGTATCTGGCGGTGCTGCCTTTTGCAGCGTTTGCATCCTACCAGGAACAAACCGCGGTGATAGGAAACCTGGTGATGGCTTTTGTGCTCGTTGACAACTATCTGTCGGGAAGAAAGGTCAATGCAGCTTTTTATTTGTTGTTTCTCGTTGTTATCATCAATTCATTGGTGTTGTTCTTGGCGCCCGGCAACATCGTCAGAATGGATAAGGAGCTACTCAAATTCTACCCGAACTTTCATGCGGTATCGTTGCTGGAAAAGGCCTATTTTGGTTTGAACTTCAGCGTGCTGAATCATTGGTTGTATGATTCGGTGAGACATTTTTTCATCCTGGCGCTTTTAACGTCTTATCTCACGATCAAAAACACGGCATCCGTCTATCTTCGTGCGCTCTGCATAATTCCATTGGGCTATGTCCTTGTCTGTATAGTGTTTGGACGAGTGCTGGGCGGTTCGTACGCTGCACTGGTCAATCTTGCTATTTCGGTTCCTGTATTGTCGAACGCAGGCATTCATCTGCCCCCCCTGTCCTTGTTGCCGACGGTGACGGGGACGGTGGTCATGGCCTTGCTTCCAGTTCTTTGGCTGCTCGTTTTTCGGTACAGTCAATTGTTCAAAAAAGCTGTGATTTTGTATAGCTCTGCGATTATTGCAAGTTTTGCGGTCAGCTTTTCCCCAACGCTTTTCGCTTCCGGGCCTCGGCTCTTCTTTATTCCCGACATGATGATGGTTTTTGTTGCCGTTCTGCTCTTTTCAGAAGGGCTGCAACACATCAATTACCGGAACAGACTTTTCCACGTGTGCTGCGCCTATCTCGGTTATGTCGGCATTGCCAGGATTGTCTTCTTTGTCACGGGGTAGGAATCACTCCGGTGACCTGCGAACGTTCGACGAAGCCCATGCCGTCGGACGATACCGGACCTCACAAGAACACTTCAGTGGTTGCTCCATGGTTGTTTTTGGTTGGAATCCCGAGTTCCCGCCTCGGTGCAACGAACCGGAAGGTTCGGTTGAAAGGGTATTAGTCGTTGAACCTCATGAGAACAGGATCGAGACTCAGCGGTATCTGGATAAAACCTGCTCAGTGAGCACAAAAAAACTGTTGCTGGAACCCGTACACCGCCGCATGCTATAAATGAAAGGTGCATAACGTGATGGCACAGAATGTGGGAGCAGACAATGCGATTCATACTTGAACCACTGGTGGCGGCATTGGAGCGGCGTGAGCCGGTCATTCTGGGCGGCATTATCCGGAGCAGCGGTTCCGCGCCGCGCACCTCCGGGGCTCGAATGGTGATCCGGCATGACGGGAGCATGACCGGAAGCGTAGGCGGCGGTGCCCTGGAGTGGGCCTGCCAGAAAAAGGCTGCCGAGATGTTGGCCCGGGGCATTGCTTATCATGAACTGCGTTTTGAGCTCAGTGAGTGTTCCGCCGCCGATGCCGGCATGATATGCGGCGGCGCGGTAACGGTGCTGTTGCAACGCGTTGAGCCGGAGCAACGCGATCTGTTCGTTCGCTTGCTGACGACGTACCGCCAGGGAGGGCGGGCAATGCTCGTTACCGTCCTGCCGAAGGACGGGCAATCGCCGCCGGAAGTGTTGATGCTGGACAATGAAGAAACTGGTGCAACACCGCCGGCCCTGCGCCGGGAATTGCTGCGCAAGCCCCGGCGCATCCCTTTTCTGGCCGAGTTTGAGGGGCGGGAGCTGTTTGTCGAGCCGCTGTTGCGTCCCGGTACCGTGCATCTGATCGGTGCGGGTCATGTGGCGCAGGCCACTGCGGTCTGCGCTGAGTTTGCCGGTTTTGACGTCGTGGTAAAAGACGACCGGGCCGCGTTTGCCAACACCGAACGCTTTCCCAAGGCCAAAGAAGTGACGGTGCTCGAATCCTTTGCCGATTGCTTTGGAGAGCTGGGGCCGGACGATTATGTGGTGATCGTTACCCGCGGCCATCTTCATGACCGGGACGTACTCGCCCAGGCCCTGCGTACCGGGGCCGGCTACATCGGCATGATCGGCAGCAGCAGGAAACGTGAGGGCGTCTATCGTTCGCTGCGTGCCGATGGTGTTACCGAAGCTGAGCTGCAGCGGGTGCGCTGCCCGATCGGACTCACCATCGGGGCCGATACGCCGGAGGAGATCGCCATCTCGATTGTCGCCGAAATCATCACGTATCGGGCAGGGCTTGGTTGATGACCTTCGGTGCACTGATCCTCGCCGCCGGGTACTCGTCGCGGATGGGCGGTTTCAAACCGCTGCTGAAATTGGGAGGGGCGACCTTGCTGGCCCATGGTGCGAACCGTTTCAGGACGGCCGGCATTGATAATATCGTGGTGGTGGCCGGATACCGGGCGGCGGATGTGGAAGCCGAAGCGAAGCGTCTTGGCATCCGGTGGCTTTCTAACCCCGACTATAAGCGGGGTATGTTTGCCTCGGTGCAGGCCGGGGTTGCATGCATGCGCCATTGCGATGGCTTCTTCCTGCTGCCGGTCGACATTCCCCTTTTTCATGCCGCCACCGTGACCACCCTGCTGGACCGTTTCGACGGGCAATCGGTGCTCGTGCCGACCTATGAAGGTGAACAGGGCCATCCGCCGCTCATCCCCGGCCATTTGGCCGGAGTAATCCTCTCTTCAAGCGGCCGGGGAGGGTTGCGCGCACTGCTCGTCCGCCAGGCGGTCCGGTCAGTCGAGGTCTGGGACCGCGGTATTTTGCTGGATGCGGATACGCCGGAGGCCTTCACCGCCTTGCAGAACCGATTTGACACGCTCGCTGCAGGCGAGTTGGAGAAGCAAGAAGCACGGCGGCGTGCGCTGATCCTGGCCGTGCAGGAATTGGTGGAAGCCCAGGCCGGGGCGACCGTTGCCGAAATGGTTGCCGGCAGAGAGTTGCCGTAAGCGCCGGCGATCCAAGCCGCCATGGGAGGGCGTCTTGAGCCGGATGCCCCGCAGCGGATTCGGAGCCGTTGCTCAGGTGAGATAGCTTCTTACCACATCAAACACATGGAGCGCCTGGATGGTCTGCAGGTTGCGGTGATTGAGAGCGTCCTGCAACTGCATGATGCAGCCGGGGCAGGCGGTGGCGACGATATCGGCCTTGGCTTCGACGATCGCATCCACTTTGGTCGAACCGATCGCTTTGGCGATATCGTAATGATAGACCGAGAAGGTGCCGCCGAGACCGCAGCATTGATCGCTCCCTGCCATTTCGACAAATTCAATACCCGGCAGCGCCTTGAGAATGGTGCGCGGCGGCTTGGTGATGCCGTGCACTTTAAGGTGACACGGGTCGTGGTAGGTGACCCGGAGCGGTTTGTCCGGGGCCGGCAGGCCGGCAAAGAACGAAAGCGCGTCCTCGTTGATGAGAAATTCATGGATGTCGATGATCCGGCCGGTGAAATGGTCGTGCTCAGCCGCCACGGTACGATAATAGGACGAGGTCATGCCGTGGCAGGAGGCGCAGGCGGTGATGATGGCCTCCACCGGGTATTTCGAAAAAGCTTTGAGGTTGTTGCGGGCCAGGGCTTCCACCGTCTTGCCGCTGCCGGAGCTGAGCGCCGGCAGACCGCAGCAGCCCTGGTCCCTGGCGAGGTAGACGGAATAACCGAGGGCCTGCAGGATGGTGATGATCGTTCGCCCGATTTCCGGGTAGAGGTAGGTGATGGCACAGCCGGCGAAAAAGCCGACCACCGGTTTGTCGGCGCTGCCCTTGGTGAATTCGGGCACCAGATCAAACAGATTCTTGCGGGCGATCGGCGGCAGGGTGCGATCCTTCATCGCCGGGACCGGGAAGCGCAGGCGCAGCCCGCTCGATGGCGGCACTGTCTTGAAAAGCGCCGGTCTGGCGAGTGCCGCCGTCTTGGTCAGTGTCTTTAACAGGGTCTTGTTGGCGGTTACCGTGGCCACGCCCTTGCCGATCAGCGAAAGTCCCTGATCGTCGGTTATTTCCCGGCGCAGGGCGGCGACAATATGGTCGGTGGGCACCTTGTTCGGGCACTTGGCGACACAGGAGCCGCACAGCAGGCAGAGGCTGATGTCCTCCTGGAGCCGTTCCTCAAGCTCGATCCGGCCCTCGTTGATGGCGCCGGCCAGGGCGATCTTGCCGCGGGCCACCGCGCCTTCGCGCCGACTGTGCTGGTAGACCGGACAGTGGCTCTGGCAGGCGCCGCACTTGACGCACTCCTTGATCCGCTCCTGAAAATCTTTTACTGAGTTGTGAAACTTCATGGCAATGAATCGCTCAGGCGGCGGCCGATCCGCCGCTTGATTCGGGGAAGATCTTGCCGGGGTTCAGAATATTGTTGGGGTCAAGTGCGTGTTTGATGGCTTTCATGCAGGCGATGGTAGCCCGGTTGACCTCCAGTTCGATAAACGGCATCTTGGTGGTGCCGATGCCGTGCTCGCCGCTGATCGAGCCGCCGCGCTCAATGGTGGCGCGGAAAATCTCGTCTACCGCCCGCTCGACCTTTTCTCCAGTGCCGGGTACACCAAGATCGGCCATCACGTTGACGTGGATATTGCCGTCGCCGGCATGCCCGAAATTGACGATCGGCAGATCATAGCGCGCCGAAATCTGCTCCAGCGCCCGGATCATCGACGGTACCTGGGACGGCGGCACGACGATGTCTTCGTTGAACTTGTTCGGGTTCACCTTGCGCAGGCTGGGGCTGACGCTTCTTCTGACGTGCCAGATCCGCTCGGACTCGTCCCGGTCGGCCGCGATCTGTATCTCGACGATGCCCAGCGGCGCGATGATGGCCTCGATCCGCTGGGCCTGCCGCTGGGTTACCTCCGGTTCACCGTCCACCTCGATGATCAACGCCGCCCGGGCGGCATCCGGCAGCGTCAGCGAGGAGCCGCGGCGCAGGCAATCGAGCGTGGTGGCATCAAGGAACTCGAGCGTCACCGGAATGATCTTGTTTTTGACAATTGCGGCAACCGCGCGGGCCGCCCCGTCGATGCTGTCGAACCAGGCCAGGATGGTCTGCTTGGCCTCCGGCAACGGCAGCAGCTTCAGCGTGATTTCGGTGACGATGCCAAGCGTCCCCTCGGAGCCGACGAACAGCCGGGTCAGGTCGTAGCCGACCACGTTTTTCATCGTCGCACCGCCGGTCCGCAGGATCGCGCCGGTGGGCGAAACCACTTCCAGGCCGAGCACGTAGTCCTTGGTTACGCCGTATTTCAGGCAACGCGGGCCGCCGGCGCATTCCGCGACATTGCCGCCGATGGTGCTGAAGTCCTTCGAAGCCGGGTCCGGAGGATAGAACAGGCCGAGCTTCTCCACCGCGCTTTGCAGATGAGCCGTTATCACGCCGGGCTGTACAACGGCGGTGAGATTATCCTCGTCAATGGCAAGAATCGCATTCATCCGCGTCAGCACGAGGACAATGCCGCCCTTCACCGGCAGGGTCCCGCCGGTGAAGCCGCTGCCGGCGCCGCGCGGGATGACCGGAAGCCTCTCCCGGTTGGCCAGTTCCATAACCGCCTGCACCTGCTTGGTCTGCTCAACATAAACAACAGCGTCGGGCAGATGCTGCTGCTGGGTGGCATCATACGAGTGCGTGATCCGGTCGGTTGTCTGGTCGAAGTAGTTGTCGCTGCCGACAATACCCTTGAGTGCTGAAGCAACGTGGCTGGCAAGCATTTCGTGTCTCTTGCGGAAGCGATAGCCGGCTCCCGGCGATAGGCGCGGTTGATGATAGCTGACGAGCTACCACAATATACACGCCTTCTGAGCTTTTCAACCCATGATCAGGCGCGGGAGAAACAGGGCTACCTGGGGAATGTAGGTAATGATCATCAGACCGATCAGGCTGATGAACAAGAACGGTAGCACGGACATGCTGACCTCGCCCATACTCCTGCCGGTGATCGACTTGACGACAAAGAGGTTGTAACCGAATGGCGCGGTGATATAGCCAATGACAAAATTGACGACGATGATGGCGCCCAGATGGATCGGGTCGATGACCAGTTGCACGGCAATCGGTTCGAGTAGCGGGGCAATGATGACGATAGCCGCCGGGGTGTCGAGGAGCGAACCGATGATCAGGAAGAGCAGGTTGACCAGGAGCAGAAACACATATTTATTGACCGACAACTCCAGCATCAGATCAGTCACCGCCGCCGGTACGCGGCCTGCGGCCATCAGCCAGGCCAGCAGCCCGGCACTGGCGATGACGAACATGATCATGGCCGAGTTCTTCGCGCCTTCCTTGAAGCACTCGATACACGATTTGATGGTCAGCGTTCTCTCGAAAAAAAAGCCGACACACAGCGCATAGAGGCAACCGACGGCACCGGCTTCGGTTGGAGTGAAAATACCGGCGTAGATACCGCCAAGCACGATAATGGGAGCACCCAAGGCATAACGTGCCTTGTAGGTTGCTCGGGCTACTCGTCGAAGAGACGGTTTTGTACCGGTTCTCGGGATATGTTCCCGGTGCGCTCGATAGATGCTGTACACGATAAACAGGAGTGCAAACAGCAGGCCGGCACCGAGACCGGCGAGAAACAGGCGAAGAATCGACTCCTCGGTGACAACGCCGTAGATGATAAACGGAATGCTTGGCGGGATAATCGGGCCGAGAGCGCCGGCGGATGCGGCAACGCCCATCGAAAAGGAGCGGGAATAACCGCGTTTTTCCATTTCCGGGATGGTGATCGAACCGATGGCCGCCACCGTGGCCGGTCCTGAACCGGAGGCAGTGGCAAAGATCATCGAGGAAAGAACGGTGCCAACGGCAAGACCACCGGTAAGAAAACCGATCAGTTCGTCGGCCAGTTCGATAAGCGATTGGGAAATTCGGCTTCGTTCAAGAATGGCGCCGAACAGGACGAACAGCGGAATGGCGAGCAGGGCAAAGTTGTCGATGCCGGTGATCAGGGTCTGGGAGAACATCATAAAGTTGATGTCCATCAATACCAGTCCGAGCACCCCGGCGGAACCGAGGGCAAAACCGATGGGCACCCCGATGACGACAAACAGCACAAACAGGCCGAAGAGCATCAGCGCGATAGTGCCGGGAGTCATATGCGCTCCTTGGTGCGGCCGTCGGTTGACTTGGTGCAGTCCTCAATCAGGTTGAGAGACACATAGATAACGATGAGGATCCCCGATAACGGGATCGCCGATTTGAGCCAGACCAGGTTGATGCCTGCAGCCGGTGAAGTTTCAAACGGGAAAGCGCGCAGATATTTCCAGCCGTACACCACCATGACCAGACCGTACAGGATGATGATCGTTTGTGACAAAACCTTGATGAGGAACCCGACGATGCGCGGGGCCTTCTGCTCAATGACATCAAAGGCGATATGCGCGTTGGAGCCGGCCAGGGCAACAACGCCAAGCAGGGTGTACCAGACGAAGAGGATCCCGGCTACTTCTTCGGGCCACGACAGAGCGGCGCCGATGACATAGCGAAAGAAGACCGCCAGGCAGATGATGCCGACCAGCACCATGCCCTGCAGGGCAAGGATGCCGAGGATGATCTGATCGATAATACGTCTGATGCGTTGCATCGGTCCGTTTCGGGAAGGTCCGGGGCCGTATCCGTAACGGCCCCGGACGGTTGGTCGGGTCACTGCATCGGTCGAGCCGGAAGGTTCCCGGCCGAATTACTGCTGAGCCGCATCACGCGCGGCTAGCACCATCTGCAGGACATCTGCCCCGATCTTGTCCTCAAACTCCTGGTACATCGGTTTGACGAATTCCTGGAACGGTTTCTTGTCGGCTACTTCGTTGATCATCATCCCTTCGTTGGCAAGATCCTGGATGAACCCGTCGACGATGCTGGCGATTGCTGCCCGCTCGTATTCGGCTGCCTCCTGGGCGGCGCGGGCAAATGCCTCACGGTCCGCATCGGAGAGCTTATTCCAGGTCATGTTTGAAACCATGATGATCAGGGGCGAGTAGGTATGTCCGGTCAGCGAGAGATATTTGGTTACTTCATAGAATTTGTTGGCGTAAATGACCGGCACCGGAATTTCCAATCCATCCACCACCTTCTGTTGCATTGCGGAAAAGACCTCACCCCACGGCATCGGGACCGCATTGGCACCCAACGCCTGGAACATGCCGATGTAAATGGGAGTCTGCATGACGCGGTATTTGACGTTTTTCAGGTCCTCCGGTGTGTTGACCGGTCTGCTGTTGTTGATCATGTGACGGAAACCGCCTTCGGAAAAGGCAAGCCCGGTAATCTGCAGAGCGGAGAGCTTTTCCAAAAGATGCTTGCCGGCCGGGCCGTCAAGCACCTGGTGCGCGACTTCGGTCGACGGGAAGATGAACGGCAGGTCGAGGACCATGAAGGCGTTGATAAACGAACCCAGCGGAGCGTTGGTGATGACCCCGAGGTCCATCGTGCCCATGGTGAGGTTTTTGATCATTTCCGGTTCATTGCCCAATTGGCCCGCGCCGAAAAGATCCACCTCGTAACGGCCGTCGGTGTACGTTTTTACGAGCTCGGCGAATTTGTCGGCAGTGATGAAATAGGGATCTTTCTCATTGGCTGCGGTAACGAAACCGAGTTTGAGTTTTTGTGCCTGGCTGTAGGCCGGTGAGGCGACAAAGAGCGTCAACAGCAGGATTGAGCCAAGGGTGACAAGTGTGGTTCGTGATAAGCGCCGCATTTCGTACCTCCTCTGATGGTTGGGACGACCGCTCGGTCGTTTGGAATTGTCGGAAACGTTGAAATGGGTTGCGATCATACACTGGTATCAGCTTTTACCGGGACCGTTTCAGTCCGGAAAGTCATAGAGCCGGGCCGGGTTGTCGACCAGAATCTTGTTGCGGAGCCGTTCGTCGGGCGCCCAGGTGCAGAGCAGGTCAAAGAGATCGCCGTCGTTTGGCATCGGTACATTGATGTATGGATGCGGCCAATCGGTGGCCCAGACCACCCGGTCCGGATTTGCCTTGATAATGCTCTGTGCGTAAGGGGTGGTGTCCTCATAAGGCAAATCTTTCTGGCAGGTAATGCGATAAGCTCCGGAGAGTTTGGCCCAGGCTTTCTCTTTTTCCAGCATCTTGAGCATCTTCTTAAATCCCGGGTGATTGACCCCGATAGAGGTGGGCATATGGCCCATGTGGTCAAAGACCACTTCGACCGGGAGTTCTTCGAGCGTATCGAGTTCTGAAAATTCGGAGACATCCACCAGCATCTGCAGGTGCCAGCCGAACGGCGCGATTTTGTGCGCAAGCTGGCGCACGTCGGAAACTTCAATGCCGCTTTTAAAGAGCAGATTGATTCGCACACCGCGGACTCCCAGGTCGTGCATGCGTTCCATTTCGGCTACACCGATATGCTCATCGACCACCACGACGCCACGAAAATTCGGCCCCCCCTGGCGAATGGCGTCCAGCGTCGCCCGGTTATCGGTGCCGTAGAAACTCGGCTGGACGATGACCGCTCGCTCAAGGCCAAGGGTGTCGAGCATTTCGAGGTAACTGGTCAACGGGGCATCGGGAGGGGTGTACGAGCGATGCGGCGTATAGGGATAGCGGCTCGCGGGGCCGATAATATGCGCGTGGCAGTCGCAGGCCCGAGGTGGCGGGGTGATGGCCGGCTTTTTCGGGTTCGGGTCTGCGGCGGCACAGACCGGTGTGTAATTGTCTCCGATCAAGGTCATTCGACTCTCCTCCCACCCTTGCAGGCCGCGCATGCCCAGCCTCTCCGCAGAGCGGAGCACGTGCCACCAGGCGGCGCGGCGCGCCTTGTCCGGGTCGCCGATCTGTATGGCTTGAAATATCTCTTCATATTCTCTGAGTATCTTGGCGGAAATATGTTTGTCGCGGGGCGATATGGTTTTCTCAGCCACCCGGCTGGCGCTCAGTCGTGAGGCCAGGAATTGTACAAAATCGCGGAAATGGATGTTCTGGGTGGCTTCAGCGGTAATCCGATGAAATTCTTGTTCCAACGTGGTGTAGTCTTTCTGGCTGTCGACGGCGTCTCGCATCTTCAGGAGAATAGCCTTCATCGTTGCGAGTTGTGCTTGGGTGCGGCGCCGGGCTGCCATGCCGGCGCCACCGACTTCCAACTCAATGCGGAGTTCCATCACATGGCGCAGGTCTTCAACGGTTTTCAGGGTGTCGGCGTCAATCTGAAAGGCTCGGGCCGTCAGATCGTCGGCGACGAACAGACCAAGGCCCTGGTGGGATCGGACAAGGCCGTCCTGGCGCAACTTGGCGATGGCTTCTCTGATGGCGCTGCGGCTGACCCCGAACTCTTGGGCAAGCGTTGCTTCCGAGGGGAGTTTTGAACCGAGGGGAAAGTGGCCGGAGGTGATTTTGTCGGCAATCTGGCGGGAGATCTCATCGGACAGACGCTGCGGTTTTTTGAGCGCTTTAAACTGCCGAATCCCGTTGGGAGACCGTTTTGGTGCCAAAGCCCCTCCTTGTTTTCGAATGACCCGATGTTGTCATATATCATGTTGTCTGTTGTCTGACAAGTGGTTTTCAGGAAGCGGCGGTGACCGTCTGTCTATCACAACGCACTCCTGCGCAGCCCGGATCAGGCGAAGGCCTGGTATAACCTGGCCGAAATCCATCTGCAGATGGCTCTGCAGGTATATGTCGAGGCAGAAAAACACCTCCATCCTGACGATCCGTTGCAGATAGTGCTGCGCAATCGGCAGGAAAAACTCATGGAGATCTTGGCAGTCGATGTGGTCGAGGAGTAAGAGGTTGGCGCACCAAACGATGCTGCGGCGATTGCTGGCCGATCAATGCGGCCAAGGGATGGCCGAATTCCTGGTGGTGCTGCCGGTGATGCTGTTGCTGATGTTCGGCGCCATCCAGTTCGCCTTGATCTTCCATGCCAAAATCACGCTCAACGACGCGATTTTTGCAGCCGTCCGCGCCGGCAGCCTGGCCGGGGCAGACTTCTCCGAGGTCAAAGAGGGTTTTGCTCGCGGATTGGCGCCGCTGTACAGCTACCCCGGCGATGACGGCGATCAGGTGGCAGCATTCCATGCCGCCCGGGAGACGGTGCTGGCGCTGTTTGACGACCAGAACGGCCTGGTACGGATCGAACGGCTGACCCCGACTGCGGCAGCGTTTCGCTTTTTTGCCCCATTTGGTGAAATCCCCAACGAAAATCTGCTCTATCGCAGCTCCGCTCATGGTCTGGCGGCGGGCATGTCCATCCAGGATGCCAACCTGCTCCAACTTCGGGTGACCTATTGGTATCCACTCTCTGTGCCGCTGCTCAACACGATGATCGTCTCCTTTATCTGCTGCTCCGAAGAAAGGAACTGCCGGTGGTCTGACGACCCGGTTTGTGCCCTCGACACACCATATATTCCGCTGACCGCGGTGGCGGCAATCCGGATGCAGACACCGGCCAGAGAATCCGACGGTTATACAGTGGGGCCGCCCTGAGAACGGCCTCTTTCCCAAGAATAAGCCCCCTCGAACATGCTGCAAAAGATAACCGCATAACTGGTTTTCCCGCTTATGCGACTGTCGCATAACTAGTTATTTTGTAATTATTTCTCCATGCGGCTCGGGGAAAAATCTAGTTGCGCATATCCTAACAATGGGCTAGCCTGTCACATAGTTCAACCATTTCTTCAACATAGATCTGTTTTATCCTGAGTTCCCGGAAGATTGTAACGATGAATTTGAATAAACACCTAAAAATATGACAATTTGAGGCGATTCTTCTTGCAATAACATCGTTACAAAGTGTATATTGTAACGAGGAAGGAGGATT